>JAUCGE010000094.1 GCA_030377965.1 Desulfobacterales bacterium HSG16 | reverse complement strand
TAGAGAGGATATATAAAATGAAAAAAAATTCTGGATTTTCATTGGTTGAGTTGCTGACAGTGATGGGAGTCATGGCCATTATGGCAGCCATAGCTGTTCCTGCCTGGGTAACCTGGCTGCCAACAGCCAGGCTGAAATCCGCAGCCAGGGAACTGCATTCGATGATGCAGATTTCCCGGTTGGCAGCAGTCAAATACAATACGAGTGTCGTTATCAGATTCGAGCATGCAGGCCATGATGCCATAGCTTTTGAAGACAATGGAGCAGGAGTTGCTGCTGGTAATGAAAATTTTGATGACGGGGAGAGAATAATCAAGATGTTTGATCTGCCAGCCGATATTATTGTCGAAAACAATACCAATTCAAGCAAGACCATAAGCTACAACTCCAGAGGCATGGCTCCCAGTGGTGGTGGTACTGTAACAATAAAAAATACAAAAGACGAAAAACGGGAAGTGATTGTAAGCAAGTCAGGCCATCCAAGAATCAAAGATCCGGCAAACCCTTGAATCCTTTGCTATGGATAAGTCATGCAAAAAAACAAATTCTTTGAAAAAGACGAGGTATCTTATGATGTCAAGTAAAGATAAAAAAGGTTTTACGCTGATAGAATTATTGGTCGTCATGTTGATTACCCTGATTGTGATGACCGGAATCTATTCTACCTATATGACGCAGCAGAAAGCATATATCGTACAGGAGCAGATTTCTGAAATGCAGCAGAATCTTAGGGTTTCCATGTACCAGATAGAAAGAGATTTCAGGATGGCAGGCTTTTCATCTGAGATTATAGATGGCGATATTGACGGGATCATGACTGCCGCATCCTCTGAATTTGAATTTGATCGAAGAATTATTGGCGGTGATGATGATGGCGATGAGCAAACTATCAAGTATTTCATAAATGCGACCAGTTCTCTGGGAGAGGACACATTATCAAGAACATCTACCAATATCACTGACGGTAAAGGGCCTGGCACAGAGCCTATTGCCCAGAACATTGAGGTTGTTGATCTGACATACATTTATGATGACGGCTCCGAAGCCATTCCGTCAGCTACAGACTTTGACCCTGGAAAAATTTGTTCGGTACAGGTCACTCTGGTGGCAAAAGTTGCAAAAGAAGATCTGGATTACAAATGTGTCGATTCTTTTACTGACATGCAGGGCGACGAAGTTCTGGCTCCACCAGACGATCATTATCGCAGGCGCAGTCTCAGCAAGCATATCAAATTCAGAAATCTCTGTATGGGCCAATAAATAAAGGAGTGGAACGCCATGAAAAAACAGAACAATAATTCACGCCAGTTAAAAAGACTTTCAGGTCAGAGTGGATTCACCCTGATCGAGTTGATGATATCCATGTTTATTCTCGCCATAGGTCTTCTGGCAATGGCCAATCTTCAGATTGCGGCAATCAATGGAAACGCGTTTGCAAGAAATGCCACGGAAATGGATGCTGTCGCCCAGAGAACTCTGGAACATTTTTACAGTCTGCCATACGCTAGCTTGAGTGACGGATGTTCGACAGATCCTGCTAACCTTCCTGGTGGTGTGCTTCCTGACAGGGTTGATGAAATCAAAACTTGTGTAACAGAAAAAGATGGTGCAGTCAAGGTTATTTCAGTCGGCGTTAAATGGACTGAAAGAGGAAAACAGAAAACGACCATTTTTTCCGTCATAAAAGGGGCACCATTAGTTACATAAATTTGTTTTTTGAATATATAAAAAAGGATGGAATAATGAATATTATGGCTGTCAAAAAAATCTTGTCAAATGAGAGGGGTTCGACTCTTATAATCGCCCTTATTCTATTAATTTTTCTTTCCATTATAGGATTGTCTGCCAACAACACTGCAACAATCGAGATTCAGATAGCACAAAACGAGCGCCTTTATAAGTCAAATTTTTATGGTGCGGAAGGTGCTGCCATCTGGGGTTATAAGGAACTGGTAGCCACAGCTCCGGAAAATCGCGGGGGCAAAGCATGGCATAAGTATGGAGAAAGTTTTAATTCAGATGATTATTACGATTCTGCCACATGGAATGATGCAAACAGCGAGGCTGTTCCTTCATTTACGCATGACGCAGGCGGAGTAAATGTGACAGAACGTACCCGTTTTGCCGTAGTTTACAACGGGCTTGCAAAAGGAGAATCACTGGATATGGATGCCAAGTCTGTCCGATCTTATACGGTATTCGGATTTTGTGACAGGGTGCAGGGTCAGGGATTTGTGGTTGTGGATATCGGTTACAAGGGATAGTAACTTTCAAAAAATACGTATTGTGTTATTTATATGCAAATAAGTTTTTTGTGGATTTGGATTATTATCAGGCGACTTGCTGGATCTGCTCATCAAGCCTTTTTATTGGCAATATATAAAATTACCGAATAAAATGCTGTTAAAACTCAACGTTCCGGAGCCATCCAGGAACCGGAAAGGGAGGGGTATGTTATGAAAGAGATGTACAAAATTTTTAAAAACAGATATTGGCTGATAGTCATGGGGGCTGTATTCATGGCTTTGTTCATGGCTTCGACCGCCAGTGCTTTCGAGGTTATCATTGATAACTCGGGACCTAATTTTGAAAAGAAAAAAAAATGGTCTGATTCAAGCGGCACTCCTTTTTATGGCGGTACTAAAGCCATATATACCGAGGAAAAAGATGCCAAAGCGATATGGAAACCCGCCCCGGCGCTGCCCGAAGGGCTCTATGAGGTCTTTGCCTCCTGGCCATATTATTATAACCGTAATACAGCAGCCTCTTATACTATAAAAAGCGGTGCTGTAAACGAAACAGTGACCAGAAATCAGAGAGGGACAAACGGAACTAACAGTGGATGGGTCAGCCTGGGGACTTATTATTTTGACGGTTCTTCTAAGAGTAAGGTCGAACTGAAGCATAAGAAGCATGCCAATGGTAACTCATGTGCGGATGCCGTAAAATTTGTATCCGCCGTTGCCAAACCGCCAAATACTATCACATCCTCGGCCCAGGCTAATGGAAACATAACCCCTTCTGGAGATGTCTCTGTGGAGTACCTGGACGATAAGTCCTTTACCATCGAACCTGATGCAGGGTATGCAGTCGAAGACGTGCTGGTCGACGGAGCTTCTGAGGGTGCAATATCGTCATATCTCTTCATGGATGTGGATACAGATCATACAATCGAGGCCAAGTTCAAGAAAGTAAATCAAATCGATGTAATAGTGAACGGAAATGGAGAAGTTTCCCCTGCAGGCCCATTGATCAAGGACATTGGGACAGATGTCACATTTGACCTCACTCCGGGCATAGACCAGGTCCTGACAAGTGTGACCATAGACGGTGTTCAAGTTGTAACATCTCCGAAAGAAATGATATCTGAAGTCAGCCTGACGACTACAGGAGACCATACTGTTGAGGTGACTTTCGGCCCCGCACTGACAGATCATGTTGATTTTACAGATGATTTTGAAACAGACAAAACAAGAGGTAATGTATGGGCGCTCTTCGATAATGATCGGGAAGACGGAACATACGTTATGAACGTTAATGGCGAACTTCATATCATGGCCGAAGGAAGGAACACATGGAATCAGTATGATGAATATGCTGCCTTGTATATGAACGACATCTCAGGTGATTTCATTGCTACGGTCAAGGTTCTGGAGTGCGGGAAAGGAGGAAATTATCCCAAGGCCGGTATAATGATCAGAAACGATATGTCCAGGCCTGGCTCAAGTTCAGGTTCAGGATATATAACCGCTACAAAACTTCGAGACACAGGTTTGAGACTCTATTATGATAAGAACGACAACGGCACACTCGACAGCAGCGCTTACAGTAAAGATATGAGCGGCCCCTTCTGGATCAAAGTGAAAAAAGAAGGCAAGACATTTACTATGTACACCTCTTCTGACAATATAAGCTATGTTGAAAAAGTGGATAAATATATCAATTCCGCCAATTCGGTTCAGGATGTAGGATTGTATTATACAGCTGCAAGTGGCAGTGCCATGGGACTTGCTCGATTCGATGATTTCAGTATTACCAGAATTCCTAATTATACTATCACAACTACGGTACAGGGCGGAGGAAGTATTGATCCTTCCGGCTCAGTCTCTGTGAAAGCCATGCAGAATCAGTTGTTCTCCATCAAACCGGATACCGGGTATGCAATCGAAGACGTGCTGATTGACGGAGTTTCTGTGGGTGTAGCATCATCATATAATTTTACAAAGGTAATTGACGATCACACAATCAAGGCTGTGTTCAAGGAAATTGTACCTTTTTCTGAGGCCATTCCTTTCTGCGACGATTTTTCAGGAACCATGAATCCGCTCTGGAATAAACATGACGGAGAAAATGTAAGCGGAACTTCCATCGGAACCCAATCGGGGAAAATGGTAATAAATGCCGGTGGTGAAGGCATGTGGAGCAGCAATGGCGGCCAGGATGAGTTTGGAGCGGCATTTTTAAGCGATGTGGAAGGCGGTTTTGAGGCCACTGTAAAAGTTACTTCATTCGACCCCTCTCCGAGTGTATATGCCAAAGCCGGAATCATGATCCGGAACAGTGTGCTGGCAAACGGCACTGCAGAAGGCGCAGGATATGCTGTGGTCGCAGTTCAGGAACAATACGGATTCACTTTCAGAACTGACAGCGACGACGACGGAATTCTTAATAAGGCTGAAAATACCGACGTAAATTACAAAGTCCCGGTATGGTTGAAACTGAAGAAAAACAACGAAAAATTTACAGCCTATTATTCCTATCAGAGTACGGGTTCGAGTACAGCTCCTTCCGATTCTTCGGACTGGACGCAGATTGGAGGCGAAAAATCAATCGGTTCTGCCGCTTCTAAACAGGATGTGGGACTGTTCGTTTCATCTAACAAAGATGGCGTATTGACACAGGGCAGCTTTGATAATTTCTGTATGAATCATTTTCCAGTCGAATTCTGGGCAGGAATTGAGCCGTCGGGAGCAATTACCGACGGAGCAAAGTGGCGGCTGCTTGTTCGTAATAATAGTGGTGGCTACGAGTCCGGGTCTGGGAGTTTTTCTGACTGGCATGATAGTCTTGATACAGTTGAAATGCAATACGGAACCGATGTCAAAATTGAATGGAAAGAGGCGACAGGCTGGATTTTACCTCCAGACGAAGAATTTACTGTCCCGGATGCCTCTTTTAAATTCGGGTATTACAGCAAAACTCCGTCCAGCACAACCACTACAACTACCCGGGCCGGGGCTACCACCACGACCACTCTTTCAAGACCGGGGCCTGTCTGCTCGGATATTTCGAGTATTCCTCTGGAAGCAAAGGTTAAGGCAGCTCCTGCTCGTGTCTTCTTTGTACTCGACGATTCAGGGTCTATGGCATGGTCGTTTATGACAAAAACCGGAAGTGAAGGCAGATTCAATATTTATGGAGGAACCAAGTCGGATGTGTTCAACATGGGCGATTATCATAAAGCCATGTGGAAATCGCAATGGTACGGTTTTAATCAGATATATTATAACCCGGCAGAGCAATATTCACCCTGGGCTTATAAAGATGATGCTGATTCAGATTATCCCAAGAAAAATCCTGAAAAGAGCAGTACTCAGGATTTGAATGCCGTGTACCTTAAATTCGTAAATGAGTCTGATTGCAGGATTGTTGATAACAGTGATTCGAATTTTTCAAGAAAAGACGGGAGCTGGACTCATAATTCGGACAGCGACAGGGGGTATCTCAGAGACTACTATAAATCCGGAACCAGCGGAAATCATAAAGCAGTCTGGACAGTTCCAGGTGATCTTGAGGCAGGTGACTACCGAGTATATGCCTGGTGGTATGGCAAAGGTGATGAGTATCATAAGACAACTCCCTATAAAATAACCTACAGCGGGGGCTCTGCAACAGTAAACGTCGATCAGGAAAAAAACGGCCATGCCTGGAATCGTCTGGGAGATGCGGGTACTACCTATAAATTTACTGGCAGTTCAAGTGAGAATGTAACCCTTGAATTGAGGACCAGCGACGGTGGACGGGTCTGTGCTGACGCTGTGAAATTTGCAAACATGAAAAATGCTATTTCAATTCCATACAGCCATTACTACGTAACATCTACGGATGGTTCAATATATCTGGTAACGCTTTTAAGCGGCAGCGCATATTATTATAAGGTCACTGAAAGCCTGTATTCGGGAGATGAAGGTGAGTCTCATAAGATGTATGTATCCGAACTGACAGAAGTGACAGATCCGCCTGAAGGTGTGAAGGTAGAAGATTATGCGACTGCAAGGCAGAATTTTGCAAACTGGTATTCCTATTATCGTACAAGAGAGCTTTCTGCCAAGGGAGCGGTCGGAAAAATGATCGTTCGTTTCAGAAATGTATATATTGGAATGCTGGGACTCAACAAAAGTAAGACATCCGGTGTATCCAAACAGGTGGTATTGCCTGTAAACGTCGAAGTTGGCGGAACTACTTTAAATGAAACAGCAGCTTTGCTGGACTATCTGTATGCGGATATCGGAGCCAGCGGTGGAACGCCATTGAGACGAGGGCTTGAAAAAGCAGGTGAATATTTTGATATGCGTCCTCCAAGAATTGATCCTGACCCGTCTCCCTGGTCCCAGGATGAAGGGGCTGAATGTATGCAGGTATTCACGATTGCCATGACCGATGGTTTTTATAACGGAGGCGAGATAAGCAGGCGTAATCCGTATGGATATACCGATGTCGGCAATACAGATGGTGATGGTGATACTGCCTACGACGGTGGTGCCTTTAAGGACAGCAAGAGTAACAAGCTTGCAGACTTTGCAATGGAATATTATGAGAACGATATCAATCCGGATCTGCCTGACCATCAGAAGATGGTGACTTTCACTATTTCCTTTGGATTGAATGGTTATCTGACACCTAATATCGCCTGTCATCCAGATCAAACCGGAGCAGAGAACTGTCCTGACGACTGGTGGCCAAACGGAGACTCGGGACAACTTGCCAAGATTGACGATATGTGGCATGCTGCTATCAATGGACGCGGTGAGTATCTGAATGCGAACAATTCGACTGAACTTCAGCGTGTTCTGGATTATCTCGTAAACATCATAGATACACGGACAAAACAGACAGCTTCTGTAAAGATCAATTCTCAGAGACTGCAAAGTGGAGCAAAAATTTACAAATCCACTTATGAATCAGAACATTGGAGTGGCGATCTCAGGGCCTATCCTCTGAACGAAGATTCGGGAGCAGTTGAAAACAAGATCTGGTCAGCAGCGGAAAAACTTAAAGACAGGACAGAAGCTCGGAACATTTTTACATCCAGCGGCGGCTCTAAAACAGGTGTTAAATTTGAGTGGGGCAGTCTGACAAGTACCCAGCAAGCTAAATTGTTTAACACTGATCGCATGGTTCAGTTTCTCAGAGGAGACAGAGACCTGGAAACTAAACATATAAACGAGATTGACGGCCCTGTATTCAGAGAAAGGGATGCAGATCAAGGCAGGCTTGGCGATATAGTCCATTCATTTCCACTGATTCATAAAGATACTCAAACCGTTTATGTGGGTGCAAATGACGGAATGCTTCATGCTTTCAATACAGAAGACGGTGAAGAAAGATTTGCCTATATCCCGAATCTTGTTTTTGATAATCTTCCACTTCTGGGTTTGACTTTTTATACTCATGAGTTCTTCGTAGATGTGGCTCCGGTGGTAAAACTGGTAGGAGCGCAATATCTTCTTGTCGGTGGACTGGGCAAAGGAGGCAAGGGATATTACGGACTTGATGTGACTACTCCGGACAGCTTTAGTGCTGATAAAGTATTGTGGGAATTTCCCAGTCCTGCATATGACTCAAGCAAAGGGTTTCCGATTTCAGCAGATCCTGATATGGGATACAGTTACAGCCGTGCTTACATTGTCCCGAGCAATGCGGATAAGGAGGTGGTAATTTTTGCAAATGGTTATGATTCCAACAGCCAGAAAGCTGTATTATTCGTACTTGATCCTCTTACGGGAACTGAACTTGCAAGAATTCCCGGAGATGGAGACGGAGACGGCAGAAACGGGGCGGGGGCGTTCAGCGGAGGTGATACTTGTAACGGTCTGTCGCAGCCTGTAGTTATTGACAGCGACCTGGACGGTGATGCTGATTATGCCTACGCAGGTGATCTGATGGGCAACATGTGGAAGTTCGATCTGACAGACAGTTCAATTGGTAACTGGCATGTTTCATATAACGGTAAACCGCTTTTTACAGCTAAAAACGATGCGGGAGATATACAATCCATAACCGGCAAGCCGGATGTCATGGATCACTGTGTGGATAATAAAAAAGGCCGTATGGTCGTTTTCGGAACAGGTAAATATCTGGGAGCCAGTGATCTGGCAAATACTGGCACTCAGTCTCTCTATGGTATATGGGACTGGGAAGATGAGTGGGTTGAGGAAGGTGACAACGGCGATGATAAGGAGTTTGGTGAAATTCTTAAAAGTAAGGTAGAACCTAGCTGCGGCAATCCGAATCTGAAACTGAGACAACTTTCAAATTTTGCAGGCTCAGGCACTTCATCCAATCTTATTGACGGAAAACAGCTTTTTCTCCAGCACCAGGAGTTTAACTCTACTGGCAGCGATAGAAAGATAACCAATTACGAAATGGACTGGTATTATATTTCCAGCAAAGCAGGCTGTCATCTTGGCTGGTCTGTCGATCTGCCTATGGCCGGGGAACGTGTGATAAGCGAGGTAACAGTCAGAGGTGGAGATGTCATTTTTGTGTCCATAGTACCAACTAATGATTCATGTGCGGTACAGGCCGGTCTGTCCATGTTGCAGGTGGTCAATGCCTGTAACGGCGGAATTCCAGACACTGTATTTTCGCCAGCGCCTGGTGAAGATCCCACAACAACGGTTGAAGTGGACAGAATCATGTCGCCGCCTGCTATTATTCAGAGACCGGATAAAGACACAGACCTGGTTTATACTGGTGATGAAACTCCTGACGATCCGGAAGAGCCAACGCCAGATAATCCAAATCCGCCGCCACCACCGCCACCACCGCCGCCTGGTGAGGTAACCCAGTTAGAATCTGGAATGACTCACTGGAGAGAACACGAAAGGTAAATTTCAAGTAAAACCGCTCTTTTGAACCTATATCAGGTTCGGAGGAGCGGTTCTTTTCCGAAAGAAATTATTATCTTCAGGAGGAAAAGTACAAAACATACATTGACCTCTAATAAAAAAAGGAGTTAAAAATGAGAAAAATCAAAGTTGCAGTATGTGTTGCCATCATATTTTTTACAGGCACTTGGGGCTGGGCTGATGATGTAGTTCCTCTGATTCCCCTGGAAGCGGCTCCAAAGATAGAGAAGATCGAACCACTGCTTCTACCTTCTGAAGTTCCCTCTGTTCAGCCTCAAAAAGTAGTGCTTGACTCTGATTTGCCCACTTTTTACGCAATTGGAGCTATTGAAGTACTTAATGAGTCAGGACTTGTACTCAATGATGGAAGTTATAGTTTTGCAAAAGATGTGAACTTTTATTCGGAAAAAAATAAGAAAATAAGAAAAAGTGATTTCATCCTGGGGACAAAGGCCGGACTCCTCCTTGACGATGAAGGAAATATCATCGAATTATGGAAAATGAGCGAGGAGTAAATAATATGCGTCGAATAATTGTCTTTATTGTTCTGATTTTGTTTTTGCTGCCTCTATGTTCAATCGCCGAGTTTTATCGTTACAAGGATGAAAACGGTGTTCTCCGTTTTACGGACAATATAATGGATGTACCTGAAAATCAGAGAGCCGAACAGCGTAAATACAGTGAAGCTGACGATCTTCTGACTCCGGAACAGAAAGCGAAAAAAAGACTGCAGGACAATGAAAAACAAGATTTGTCAGAAAAAGAAAAGGACTCTGAAAATTCAAACGGTAAAAAAGATAAAAGTGCAGTACCTGATAAATCCGGCAAATTAGACGAACTCAATAAGATAACCCAGCAACTGGCACAGGAACGGAACGATCTTGTAAAAGAGCGTGAGGCACTGGAAAAATTGAGAGAGCAGGCCAATACAAAAAGTAAAAAAGACAAATACAATGAAAGTGCAAAACGTTATAACGAAAAGAGTAACGATTATGCAAAACGCACTGAAGAACACACAAAAAATATAAAGGCGTTTCAAGATCAGCAGAAAAATGGTGGCTAAGCGATTTTAATCACCATGGCCGATTCTCAAGAAAATATCTCGGGTTTGCACCAGGTCTTCATGTAATGATCCGTAACATGTGAATCTGTCTGTCTGCAATATTAATCGTTATCCGGGAGAAAAAAGCGAACGGGAAGATGGCTCAAAGGCTGTCTTCCCGTTTTTTTTTCCACCATGTATATTGACTTTGATCTTGTTACCATGCCATAAATTAAGAATGGAACATCAATCAAGCGGAGGTCAAAATGTCATCTGAAATCAAAGATACCCTGTTGATGGATAACGAAGCTCAAAAACTGTTTGAACAGTTCAGGGGAATAGATACCAGAGACAGATCGAATATACAGGATCGAAAAGCAGAAGTGAAAGACGACCCGTGGCGGGCTTATTTTGTTAAAACTGCCCTGTTACTTAAAGCATGTTTTGAGCACTCTAAATTGCTGGAAGGGCGCAGGGGCAGGCAGGATGTATTTATCCGTATCTTGAAAAATTTGAGCCAGTTGTCAAAGATTCCCGACTCTGACCGAGTATTGTTGATTCGCTATCGCGGCAGTCTGACCGCCGCCAATATTCCGGACAATATCGACTATGTAATGCGTTTTGGTCATGTAATGCTCGATAATGCTATTGGTGCCAGAATGGGGGCCAGAATGGGAGAAAAGATGTCTGATCTCAAGAATCGGCTTGCAGGTATCTTCACGACCTTTTCCGAAAACAGTATTGGCAGCTTGAGTCTGACGATCCCTGAAAGTTCCCCAAAACAACTTGAATTTTTTCGGGTGTCTTTGCGAATCATGACTCTGTTTCCTCATGCTGCTGCTGCTGGTCAGCCTGTGGAGTTTGAAAGCGGGGGCAAAAAAATTCGAATCCCCTTAATCAAAGATGAAAACGGCCTGGCTGACCCAAACCTGACCTTGACTGCCGCCATAAATCATATCAGACCAAAAGCTATGCAGGGTTTGATGGCAAAAGTTGGTACCTGGATGAATCGCCCGGAAGCAAAAAAATCCGGGGATGACATGCTCGGTATATACAATTCGATGTTTCGTATAAAAAACCTGAAGGCAAAGCTTATCATGCCTCCAATTGAAATGAACAATGTAAAATGGCTCATGCTTGACAAAGACAGGCAGATGGTATCAAGGCAGCAGGCTGGAATTACAAAAATTATCGCTGCAAAATATCCGACATCACCTGCAAAGGCGGCCCGGACCATTCGGAGCGTCTATGGTGATGATTACGGACAGATTGATCCTGTCAATCTGGTTGGACGCATTAATTCAGCAAGTAAGCTGCTTACTTCCATTGAAAAAACCCCTGACAGTGATCAGATGGAAACGGAAGTTATCGAGAATATCCAGGGCCGTTTCAGGCAGATAGATGATGAAGTACTTGATGAACTAAAACTTACAAAAAACAGCATTCGTACCTCGTCCGATGGGAAAGCGCTGACAATCCAGCCCCATGGCAGGCTGCTCAAAATGATCGCTTTTTTCAAACGGCGTTCTGTGACCAAACGGAAGATGAAAAACCTTTTTTCTTCGGACACCGTTTTTGAAAAGGCGGATTATCAAGCAATTGCCGAAGATTTCGAGATATCGGAAGAAGCGGCAAAACAACTTGTCGGTCTTCTCAGGAATTGTTTTGACAAGGAAGGACACTTCCTGAGAAAGGTGTTTGAAAGCAATATTCCTGAATTTTGCAAGCACGAAGGAAAGGTTTTTATTTTCCTGTGGCACTATCTGAAAGAAACTCTCCATCGAGGGGATCGAGTTGCCTTTTTAAACGCCCTTCAACAATTGATCATCAAAATGAAACAGCCTGCCAGAGCCATTGGTGTGATACTGGCCGACTTCTTGAGCAGAGTGCATGATGTAAGCTTTTCTGATAGAAATGCTATCATGCTGGCTAACCTGCTGGTCAGAAAATACAACAAGGAATTACGCCTTGACATCGAAATCACTCCCGAAGAAGTGCTTCTGGTAAAGGACGGAATGGACGATGAAGTTGTAAACAATACTGTTATCATGATCGAAGGTATAAGAGAACAGGTTATTCAAAAATGTGAAACTATACACGAAAAACTGCGCCATTCCCTGTTTCCGGGCGCACACGCTGAAAAACCCATGCCCCTTCGTTATATACTCTCTATGGAAAGAGAAGTTTGTATTTTCCTGTCTCTTATTGGCGGGAAAACTTCTTATGAAATTGTACGCCAGGTTTTTATCGAATACGGAAACCCTGTGTCCGATATTTATTCGCTTAAAGGAAGCAGACAAAATCTGAACCTTTTGCTCCAGCATCTGAAAATACTGGTGCGATGCTTTGGCAGGCTGGCAACCTCAAATGATCTTCAATTGCTCGAATCTTTAACACGGGATGAAAACAGGTTTCTGCAAATGTCCGATGACAACCTTTATGCTGATAAGGTACGCAGGGTTATGACATGGACGGAGTCTGCAAAAAATAATTTGTCAAAAGGTATGATAAGAGAAAACCGGGATACGGGCGGGTTTATTATCATGAATTAGGAATTTTTTTGCCTGCCCCAGGCCGTTTGCATATCCCCAGGCCGAAGCCTGGGAACAGTTGATATCATTTAATTCCGCAATGTAAAATATCTACCAGTTGAATACCGTATCCAGTTTATCATCGGTAATATCGAAAGTTACATCATGAGGCGCAATTTTGTCCCTGTTGAAGTAACGGGGGAGACGGTCGTGTTCTTTTGTAAGTCCGGCTTTTTTATTGAAATCCCTTTCCGTTGTAAGAACATTTTTGCCCAGTTCATTTACATCATCCCCAGTCATGCTGAGACCATACATGGCATTGATGAGATCGACCATTGCGTTGAAAGTTTCTTCCTGGTCAAGGATGGCAAATGCTATAAACAGACAGAATCCTGTGGAATCCAGGGCTGCCGTGGCTATCTGGAGATTTCTTGAAAGTTCGATCTGGCCTTCCACACTCAAAGGATCGACATCTCCGCCAACTTTCAAAAGATTGGTGGCAATCGCATAACCTGCTGTATGATCTCCTCCCATAGGGGATGTGGCATATGTTACGCCGATGCCCTTTACAGCGCGGGGATCATAGGCTGGTAATGCCTGATTTTTAACTACAGGTGCCTTTTCTATGCCAAACGCTTTGGCCGTCATTCCCGCGCCATTTCCAAGAATTCTTCCCAGGGGAGTTCCTTTTGCCACTTCTTCTGTAAGAAGTTTTATAGCGCCTTTGCTGTCTCCGAAGGGAAGCAGTCCCGCATCCATAGCCACACCTATGGCCACGCCCATTTCAATCGTATCTATACCGATATTGTCATCAAGAAAATCGAGCTTTGCAATCTCGTCCAGATCACTTATACCGCAATTTCCGCCGTGTGCCCATACAGTTTCGTATTCAGGCTGTTTGGTTACGTAATTGCCGTCTTTATCAACATAAATTCCCGAACACTGGATAGCGCACCCCTTATGGCATCCGTGGGTGGCCTTGCCTCCGCGTTTTGTTTCGATTTCAGCAAGTGCTTCGCCGCTTATTCTGGCGGCATTATCGAACTGGCCTTTTGCAAAATTGAAGGTCGGATAGGCCCCGGCCTCGTTGACCACATTGGTCAGCACGTTTGTTCCGTATGCAGGCAATCCTTCTCCTGTAACCGCATGTCCTTTTAATCCTTTGACAAATAACTTATTGGCTGCCTTGAATTTTTCAGGGTCATTTGGTACGCGCATTTTGATTCCGGCATCATCCATGATAATGGCTTTGATGTTTTTAGCTCCCATGACCGCTCCCACGCCTCCGCGGCCAGCATGGCGTGTGGGCCTGAATTCCCGGTCAGTCACGGCTATGGATGCGGCACACATCTTCATTTCTCCGGCAGGTCCGATGGAGATCATGGAGATTTTATCACCATATTCCGCCTTCATTTTTTCTGCCAGGTCATAATTGAGCATCATTTTCAAATCATTGGCAGGAGCTATTGTGACTTCGTCTTTATTGATAAAAATTTTGTAAGAAGTGTCGTCTGTCGGCTCACCTTCAATGATGACCGCTGCATATCCGAGCCTGGCCATAACCTGACCTGCCTGTCCGCCGGAGTTGGATTCCTTGATGCCTCCGGTCAGAGGACTTTTGCAGCCTATGGAAATTCGGCCTGAAGTGGAAGCTGCTGATCCGGCCATAAGACCTGGAGATATTACCAGCTTGTTTTCAGGTCCAAGAGGATGGCAATTTGGCGGAACTTCTTTGGATACCACCATGGAAGTCATACATCGACCGCCCATTCCTGCATATTCTCCCAGTTCG
>JAUCGE010000383.1 GCA_030377965.1 Desulfobacterales bacterium HSG16 | reverse complement strand
AGTTCTGATTTTATTGTTTTTATATCCTAATGTTACAGGGACAAAAACCTGATTTTGCAGAATACGAACAGGGGTGGTCATTTTCTTTAAATATTCACGTCTGGCTTTTTCAGCATCCTTGTTTTTTTTAAATTCCTTTCTCGCTTTTTCAAACTCTCGTTCGTTTTCTATCATAGCTGCCCGTTCTTCGGGTGAGAGGCGATCGTATTTTTCCTCGTAAGTTACAATATCACCCCTGTCTTTTTTGGGAACAAGGCCAAGATCATCCACATAACGGACATTGCCATTCTTGTCGACATACTTATAAAATTCGGCATTCGCAAATGACGAGAACAGAATGATGCTGGATAAGGTGAAGATGGTGAAAAAATTTAAAGTACTGATAAACATAAAAATAGCTGCCTTTATCCTTCAATTTTTCTGAATTGACCGTACTTTTCTTCCACCAGTCCTTCTCTAATCAGCAGTTCAAGGTTTTTTGTTATCATGGACTGCTCATAAATCCCTTGCAGGATTTTATCCCGCATCCGGTTTTTGTAAAATGGAGAATATGAAATCATCTGCTGCAAAGTCCTTGGAGGCTGGCAAAGAGAAAGGATCATTTCCCTATGCTTTCCGAATGTGTCCAGATAATTTAAAAAAAGATCGGAAGCATCTCCGATCACAGGCCCTTTATGGGATGGGCAGACCATCTTATAGGGCATTTTCATGATTTTTTCTATACTTTTTTCAAATTCTTCGATATCACTTTCAGGATTTCCATACCAGGGGCCAAAACCGGAAAAATCGATATCTGTCGAAAGAAGCAGCCCTGATCGATGCTCAAAAAAACAATAATGATCATCCAGATGTCCGGGCGTGTGGATAGCTTCTATACGTGAGGTTCCAGCCTTCAATATCGTTCCATCGTGAAATCTGGCATTTGGCTTTTTTAAAGGATGCAATCCCAATGCCTGCCCCACTTTTTTTTCCCAGTATGCCCCTTTTCCCGATTCACCTGTAAATCTGATTCCAAGCAACCCAAGGTTTTCTGTCGAGTCAGGAGTCTCTTTCGGAAGAAGGAGGTGTCGATCTTTGAGAACATGCCAACCAAGCATGTGATCCGGGTGAGAATGAGTTATTATCAGGATGTCGATTCGTTTTTTCCTGTCAAGTTCTCTGATCATTTCCTCACCAATACCCGCATCAATCAATACTCTGACTTTTCCTGTAAACAGAAAGCTGTTGCAAAACGGATACCGTGAACCGTTTTTTGCCTGAATCAGATAAATATTGTCGAAAAGTCGTGTGATAGCACTATTGGGTGTCATTGTCATACATATTTACCGTTCATTATCAGTCGATGTGTCGTAAGCAATTTTCATGATACAACAAAAATGTCATACGGATAATATCCGCACTTTCATCAATATGTACAGATTTTTGCTTTCAGTTGCAAGTGTCTGGTACAAATATCTGGTACAAATATGAGAATTATGGTATCCGATTTCAAAAAAGATAGGGAATCCGATTGATAATCCGAGGAA
>JAUCGE010000093.1 GCA_030377965.1 Desulfobacterales bacterium HSG16 | reverse complement strand
ATCGTTCTCTTCTATTTTCTTTCGCGATGTAACCGAATCCATCGTCTTTAAATCGTTCTCTTCTATCTTTTTTGACTTTCTGCGTATTTCATTCTATGATGAATAAGTTTTAAATAAAGTATGGCAGGTTCAGCTTTTTCTTTGAAAAATTTGCGATCCAGTAAAAAAATAAAAATTGAATTTATTACAATAATACTAATTTTTTTTTTAATGGCATAAAATTTGTTTTCAATCTAAGATGATTCAGGAGATACATCCATGAAAAGAGGCATTATAAGATACATTTCTTTATTTGTGTCAATCATTGTAACTGCCACCCCGATTTACGCAGATGTGGTTACGGACGGTACGATGGGAGCGGCAGCATCTTTGCCCGGACCGGATTATAATATCTCACCGAATCTGGGGAAACAGGCAGGAGGCAATTTATTTCACAGTTTTAAAAATTTTAACATCCATAACGGAGAAAACGCCACTTTTTCTGGTCCAACATCAATCAGAAATATCATCAGCCGGGTCACCGGAGGGGATTCTTCATGGATCGACGGCAAACTCCGCAGCACCATTCAAGGAGCGGATCTGTATCTCATGAATCCGGCAGGAGTTATGTTTGGTCCCAACGCATCCCTGGATTTGAGCGGTTCATTCCACGTAACCACGGCAGACTATCTTCGCCTGGGTGAAAACGCAGCATTTTATGCATACCCCTTGGAAAATGAGGTACTGTCAGTTTCATCGCCCACGGCCTTTGGTTTTCTGGATAACGATGCCGCACCGATCTCTTTTGAGGGACGGGGAAATATCAGAGAGCAGGAATGGCTTGATAATCCGACCGGACTCCATGTTGACACGGGAAAAACCATATCCCTCATTGGCGGCAATATCGACATCAAGAAAGGAACATCATACCAGACTTTGGAAATAGATGAAAACGGTAATCCTGTTGTTGATGACGATGGCAGCCTGGTGATGGAGACGAAAACTCCGGGTGAAATCAAGGCCCCTGAAGGGCGTATCGACATTGTTGCTGTTGCATTTCCGGGCGAAGTAGTTCCAAGGGAATCCGGCCTGAATATTTCTTCTGAGAAAATGGAAAATATCTCAATTTCAGAGAAAGTGCTTATAGATGTCGGTGGAGGTGGAGGTGGAAGTGTTTTTATTAGCGGTGGACGAATTGTTGTCAATGATAGCATAATCCGTGCTGTAACATTGAACGATAAAGATGGGAAGGAGGTTAAAATTTTTGGAAACAATGTGTCATTTGTTGAAGGTGCATGGATTGATTGCAGTACTGAAGGAAAAGGTGATGGAGGAAATATTACAATCCATTCCGATGAGTTATTCCGTCTTTCCGGGGTGAATAATGAAGGAAGAAGCAGTCAAATTCGTTTGCGAACTACGAATCAGGGTGATGATGCCGGGGATTCAGGAACCCTTTTCATAAAGTCAGAAGATGCATTATTTGAAGGAGGAACCTGGATTGATGGTCGGACATATGGAAATGGCAATGTCAGCAATATTGAGCTTCATGCCAAAAATAAACTCAGTTTTACTGGACAAACTGAAGCAGGATGGCCAAGTGCCATTTATGCCAATATTCGAGAAGAAAGCAATGGGGGAAATGGTGGGAAAGTTTTTATTGAGGCAAATGAAATTCTGCTTTCTGATGGTGCAAAATTTACGACCACCTCGTTTGGCCACGGTCGAGCCGGTAAATTAACAGTTATTGCGAAGGAAAAAATTACACTTGAAGGAGCAACCATACAAGGATGGGCAGGAGGCTTCTTTTCCGGTTCCAACCCGAAAATTGATTTTGGGGGGGAAGGCGGAGAAATATCCGTAAAAGCCGGTGAATTGATTATTAAAAACGGAGCTTTTATTTCCAGTAATTCAGTAGCCCCCGAAGGAAAGGAAAGCAGTGATGCTGGAGTGATTGCCATTGAAGTCTCTGGAAAAACCCTATTATCGGGTGTCAACCCTTACGGAGAAAATGAAGATGGTTTTGGAAGTGGCATTTATGCTCGTTCCAAAGGAGAAGGAATCAATGCCGGAGATGCAGGAAAAATTGTTCTTGAAACAGGAACGCTGGCTATTGAAAATGGGGCAGTAATATCCAGTAGCACGAATAACAGTGCCCGTGGAGGAAATATCATTATCCAGGTGAATGACTCAATTGACCTTTCAGGAAAAGGAGATAAATCAGATGTCCGATTCGAGTCTGGTCAAAGTCAGGAAAATTTCCTGAAAGATTTTTCTCAGGAAGTTTATAATCAATCCAATAGTGGCATTTATGCAAGTTCGGAAAGTACTGAAAATAATGGTGGTCCAAGTGGAAGCATCTCCCTTTCTGCCAAATTACTATCCATATCTGATGGGGGAAAAATATCTACATCCAGTTCCGGCGGCGGAGATTCAGGAGATATCAAATTATCTGTTAATAAACTCTGCCTTGAAAAAGAGGGATCAATATCTTCAGCAAGCAATTCAACAAAAAATGTAGCCGGTCGGGCAGGAAGGATAATCATTGATGCCTTGGATTCTGTGAAGTTGTTGAATGGCAGTGCCATGACCACTGAAGCCAAGGGTGCTGGCGGAGGGAAAATAACGATAAATGTAGGAGATTCAACTTACCTGTATAACAGTAAAATTACCAGCAGTGTCAGGCAGGGTGAGGGAAGTGGTGGTGATATCAGAGCCAAATCGGCATTCGTCATACTGAACCACAGTAATATTGAAGCCAACGCTGAGGAAGGGGATGGAGGTGCTGTTTTTATCTCAACGGATAATTTTATCAAATCCGTGAACAGTCAGGTGACTGCCACATCAAAGCGTGGCAATGAAGGGACAGTCGAGATCGAAGCCCCTGAACTGGATATGGCCAGCAGCCTGACGGCCATGCCTTCTTCATTCGTTGATTCGGCCCAATGGCTCAAAACCCCCTGTGCGCAACGGACCGGGCAAAAGGTAAGCCGTTTTGTGATGCCCGGACGAGATGGAATTCCCACCTCCCATGATGACCTGCTGTCGGCCAAGACATTCTGGCTTGATGATATAGATGCGGATGATAACCCAAAAAGAAGAGGGCATGTCGATTTATCAGGCTTGAAGGAATTTTCAAACGATACTCTCGATTCCTGTAAGGAATGCAAGTAATGAGAAGAAAACAGATTCTAATCCTGCTTATCCTTTCTCTTCCGCTTTGGGCCACTCTCAAAAATGGGGCATGGGCAAAAGCCTTTCCCGAGCAGAAGCAGTTAATCAGAGAAGGACGGTTTTATAACGAAAAAAAGATAGAAGAGAACGATTTAAAGACGATGGATTCGGTTACATCGCGAAAGAAAATAGAAGAGAACGATTTAAAGACGATGGATTCGGCTACATTGCGAAAGAAAGGGGAATCATTCTATCGCAATGGCGATTTCGAAAATGCCGCTTTATACTGGGAGTATGCCATCATACGCATAGACCCGGCAAAAGAACCAGGAGTCTATCTGGATATGGCCATGCACCTGGCCGATGCCTTTCAATCCTCCGGGTATTATAAAAAATCCCTGTCAACCCTTCAGAAAGCCTTCCCAGTTGTGAAAACAAGCGATGATCGATACCGTAACGCCCTGTTCTTAAGCACTCTGGGAGATATTTATCTTGCATTAGGGGATATAAAAAAGGCCGTTAAATATTTGGAAATAAGCATGAATGAGGCACGCCTGTCAGAGTCTCCATATATTCTGGCAAGTGTCATGGTCAACGTCGGGAATGCGCTTGCAGCAGACGGAGATTACGAATCCGCTCTGGCTGCCTATGAAGAAAGCCTTGGATTGACCGAAGGATCGAAGAGTGAAACTGAACTCAAAGCAAAGATACTGCTCAATCTAGTCCAAATCAGATATGAGACAAAAGATTATATGGAAACGTTTTCAATGCTGAAAAACGCGTTGTCGTTTATTGAAGATATGCCGGATTCATATGATAAGGCATCCGCGTTTCTCTCATTGAGCTTGATCGTCAAAAAGTTACAGGAAAAGGCATTATCATTTCAGATCTTTTCTGAGTCTTTTAAAGATCTGCCCCGTTATGTCCCCGTGTTACAGAATTCAGGAAAGCACTCCTCGCATTTGTTTACGGTTTATTTTGGTCATGGAGAATACAAACTTTCAAATGAATCCGGGCAGACACTCGACAAAATTATACAACGTTTGAATACCAAGGATTGCCAGGCCATCTACATACAGACTCAGGAAGATACGGATACGTTCGGTTGGGCAGATGCAGATGAAACGATACAGCCTGAAATTGCGATAAAACGAATTGAAAATGTTGAGAGATACCTTACAGAATCTCTGACCCGTTTAAGCAAGACGAAAGACTCGGAAGTTCCTAACTGCCTCCGTCTTTGTGTTGCTGGTGATGAACTCAGATATATATTCAGTGGTTCATCGATATCAGGAGTTACAGAGATATCTACTGAATCAGACAAAAAAAGAGAAGTATCTGGTATTTCACTGTTTTTAGGAGATATTGAAGAAAACCCGCACAAAAAATTTTATAGACACCTTACCCGGATTCTTTCCCATATGCTCAACGAAGCCATGCGAATCGGTTCAGATATACGCTCCTCTGATCTGGTGTCTTACGCCTATGGTTATAAGGCACAATTACAGGAATCGGAAAAACAGTATTCAAAGGCCATTGATCTGACGAATGACGCGATATTTTACGCCAAACGGGGAGATTCCCCTCAAATTTTATATCTCTGGCAGTGGCAATTGGGGAAACTGTCAAGGATAACCGGCAATAATGAAAATGCCATAAGAGCTTATAGGGATGCCATTGCCACTCTGAATCCCATCCGTAGCCAGTTTTTCGTTGGATCTCGAAAGAAAAAGGATAACTTTGATAAAATGGTGAAACCAGTTTATTTGGAACTGGCCGATCTTTTGCTCGGAGAGGCAGCGGAATTATCTGAATCAGATAGAAGTGAAAAAGTTACATCTGACCTTTCAGATAGAGAAATGACGATCAGGGATGCCAGAGATACAATGGAACTTTTGAAAGTTGCTGAACTGGAAGATTTTTTTGTAGATGGATGTCTGGCCGCAAAAAAGGCGGTCACCATCAACACCCTGGACAGAACCTCTCCTCATACGGCACTCCTTTATCCGATTCCGCTTCCGGACAAACTGGCTCTCCTTCTTACGCTTCCTGACAAAATAAAATATGTCAATGTGGATGTAGATTTAAAACAATTCAATGAAACAGTAAAGCGATTTCGCATGCAATTGCAAACCCGTTCGCATCATAAATACATGCATGAGGCACGACAGCTCTATGACTGGTTGGTACGTCCCTTTGAAGGCATCCTGAAAGAACAGGAGATTGAGACTCTTCTGGTTGTTCCAGACGGTGTACTTCGACTGATTCCCTTTTCCACACTGAATGACGGTGAGCATTTTCTGATTGAAAAATATGCGATAGGCACTTTGCCTTCCATCAGCCTTACCGACCTTTCCCCGATGGATTCGAAAAAGGCTCAGGTTCTCCTTAACGGACTCTCGGAATCCAGGCATGGTGCTGCCCCTTTGCCGAATGTATCAAAAGAGATAAAGGCCATCCAGAAAATTCTGGGAGGCAAAGTACTTAATGATAATGAGTATACTATTGAAAATTTAACTGATGAATTTGATAAGAACAGTTATTCCATTGTCCACATGGCCACTCACGGCAATTTTGGAAGAACACCGGAAAAAACTTATTTGCTGGCTTACAACCACATGTTGACAATGGATCGACTCGAACAACTTATCCGTCTGAGCAGTGCGCGGGGTAATCAACTGGATCTTTTGGTTTTGAGCGCCTGCCAATCCGGCCTGGGGGATGAACGGGCTGCATTGGGTCTTGCGGGAATTGCTGTTAAGTCAGGTGCCAAGAGCGCTGTTGCAACCTTATGGTATGTCGATGATGAAGCCACGTCTGTGACATTCATAGAGTTTTACCAGCAATTAATGCAGGCAAATGTTTCAAAGGCGAAAGCCCTTCAGAATGCACAGAAGAAACTTATCGCTCAACCTAATTTCCGACATCCCATATATTGGGCTCCATTTTTGCTTATAGGAAATTGGCTATAAGGGTTGAAAAGAAGTGGGAGAGGGTTTATATTATTTTAATATATAAACCTTTTTAACAGGAAAATGAATTTAGACCATCGGATAGATGGAAGAAAGGAGGAAAAGACATAATTGGTCAATGATGCCAAAGTCAGGCAAAACATTTAATTAAGAAAGAGAGGAAGCTTTATGAGATTTAAAACAAGTTGTCGCTCATTTTTTTCAATACTGACTATTGCTGTGGGTTTAACCTTGATACCATATCTGCTGATATCAGTATCTGCCGGGAATCAAAGTGAACTGCAAAATTTTTATCAGGATAAAAATTTGCCAATTTATAATCCACCGGAAAATACAACCACATATAAGAAGGACATCACAAATCGTGCTACGGATACTGGCGCTAAATCAGGTTTGAGCAGCAGCTTGAGCAGCAGCTTGAGCAGCAAATTAAATATAAAGAAAAAAAATTCCCTGCCGTCACGACTTATGCCGCTTGCGCCGGAGCATGTCGGCTTAACAGCAAGTTCACAACCAGTGTTGCACTGGTATAGTTCTGGTCCCTGGTCCGGTAAAATATCTTTGACACTGAACGAAGTTGGTTCTGTAAATCCTGATCCTATACTGGAAACAGAGATAAAGGGACCCGCTAAGGAGGGTGTCTATCAGATTCGTCTGGCCGATTATAATATCCATTTGAAACCAGGTACTGATTATGAATATTATCTTACCATCGTACGCTCCAAAAAAGAGCGGTCCGCTGATTTATCCGTAAGCGGTGCTATTCGGTATGTTGAGCCTTCAAGTGAACTGTCAGCACAACTGGCCAATACGGAGAAAGGGCAGTTACATTATGTATATGCCGAATACGGATACTGGTATGATGCCATTGACAGCGTCTCCCGATTGATTTACACCAAACCGAATGATACGGCATTGAGAACTCAGCGGGGCGCACTGCTTGCCCAGGTCAAACTGGGATATGAGGCTGCTTTTGATTCTCCCATATACAAACCCTTGCTGAAAGATCCGGACATGTCCAGAAAAAGAACAAACCGCGAAAGTTCGGGACCGCCATGAGATAGTCGCTTTCAAAATGAAATACCACTATTAATGGTAGGTGGGTGCATCTTAACTCCACCTACACTACACCAATTTCTTTCTGAATCCGGTCCTTATTATCAATTCTGCCATTTGTAAGAATCGGCTCTGTATGAGGATATTTTCATTTTGACTCGTTGGCCGTCTTCAGTTTCCTATGTTGAGTTGAGGAATGAAACCCTACAAGTTAGTGATCTACAACAATATGAGAACAGATCATCAATTTTGGAGTTTTTCGTTCCTCAAAACAACTGTGCATAACTCACATTTATGGTTTTCTATTCTGTCCCAGCCCGCTGGCCCGACGTTTGTTATGATCAGGCCGCAAAACGAGCTGATCGCCTTTTTGCCGACAGTTGTCTGTTGTGGCTTTCACCATGTCGATTTACAAAATACTGCCGTATCCCCTCTTTTTTCGGGAGAGTTGCAAAAATAGAGTTCAGTGAATATTTATTATCTTTTGCCCTCAAATGGGAAACATGCCTTTTAAGTTAATTCCATTAGACTGTCATCTCCAGTTCCCAATCAGCAGAAACGGTGCCCAGTATATCGGATGCTCAAACTGTTCCTGTCCGATGAGTTTTTTCTGTGCATTCTGCAATGCTTCTGCCTTTGAAATATCTGTTGTCATGTATTGTCGATAAAATTCTTCAATAATCTGAGCAGTTGCATTATCATCCACTTTCCACAGGGTTGCCAGCGCGCTTCTCGCCCCGGCCCGTATAGCCACTCCTGCAAGACCGAAGGCCGCTCGCTCGTTACCCACGGCAGTTTCACATGCGCTCAATGTCAAAAGATCGAGCTGTTTTTCCTGATATTTTTTCAGGCCAACCAGCCGGTCGAGACCGTCTAAGGTCAGCCGGTCATCGTAAGTCAAAAGAAAGGTATCTTCGGGTTTGTCACCGAATACGGCGTGTGTTGCCATATGTACAATGTCATAATCCTGACTTTGCATTTCAGTCTCGATATTTCCGGTTGTAAAATCTTGATTCAACAAAATTTCACTGTCTGCCACGGCTCCGATATTCTGCAATTCGTTTCTGACATTTTTCAGAGGCGCAAATCCCTGTCTTGCCTCAGAAAGACCGTTGAGCAGTATTCTGCTCTTTTCCTGTTGTCCGGTCTGCCTGGTATCTGTAAGGCTCAAGGACGGCACGGTTCCCAGGGCATATTCTTCGATCAGAAAACGTTCTCCGTTGTGCAGGGCTGCAAAAGGTATCAGGCTGAGTACTCCGTCCGGGACAATGATAAGGGTTTTAGCTTTTCGGGAGATAAATTCTGCCTGCGCGGGGCGGATCAGCCAGTCATAGAGCTGTCCGGCATCATCGAGATAATCTTCTTCCCATGATTCCAGGCTCTCCCTCAGTCTTTTTGCGATTTCTTCCAGTTTTTTCGATGTCACCGGAACCTTTATCTGTTTCATGCCGTCGGGAAATATGAGCAGCAAGGAGAGATAGTCCGGCAGGGAAATGGGGTAGATCACCGCCGTTTCGGACGGAATCTGCTCTCTTGTTTCCCCAGTTTTGCCGGTTTCCAGGCATTCATCCCGATAAAAATCCTGTAATTCGGCCTTTTTCAGCATTTCCATCGTATCTCCGGCCTGAACCAGAAACTCCGGATTTTCCGATACATTGGTTCTGATTTCCGGCTGCTCCATGAGCAGTTGTGCAAGACCGAGATAGACAGGCTTGACATCTTCCTTAAATGATTGTTTATGCTCCCGGAATCCCGTAAAGAATTCCGTGCGGATGGGATTCAAGGTTGCTATGGCTTTCTGATAGAATAAAACAGCCTGTTCAATATCATTTTCCTGCTTGAGCAGCCTTCCCATCTGCCACTGCCAGCGGTATAAAATTTCGGGGAAATCCCCTTGTTCCGCAAAGAAAATCGCTTTTCGGGTCGTTTTCAGAGCATCTGCGTATCGCTGCTGCTCTTCATGACATTGCCCCAGATAACCGTAAGCGCAGGAGAGGAGACGCTGATTTTCGATTTTTTCTCCTATACGAGCTGCCTGTGCAAGCCATTCTTCCCGGTTTTCAGTGATCTCCGATATTTTCAGGTGATTCGGAATTTTCCGTGCTGCAAGATTCAGGGAGATCAGGTTTGCTGCCTTGTCAAAGGTGTCAGGCTGTTTTTTGATCTGTTCCGCAACATTTTTTATGGTTTCGGCTGCATCCTGATATTCTTCCATTGCCAGTTGGGTGCGGGCATTATTTATAAGCACTTTTGATTTCAGACCGAAATTATCCGTAAGGTCAGAAGCTTCCCTGTACGCCTTTAATGCGCCCGAGTAGTTTCTGCCCTTTGTGCGGAGATTGCCCAGGTTGTTCAGAATACTTGCGGTAATCAGGGAGTTATCAGCCTGTCGGGCAAGTTTCAGGGCTTTTTTTGTATAGGTGATCGCATTTTCAATATCACCCAGAATAAGGTGAAGATCACCGAAACCGCTGTAAAACAGGGCTTTTTCAATGGTGTCTTCCGAATTTTCGGCCAAGGGCAGTGCAGTATTGAAAACCCGGACTGCATTTTTATAATGTCCCAATGTCATATAGGCAGATGAAAGAGCAGCAGCATTTTCCGGATTTATTTTTTCATTTTCCAGTAAACGGATCAGACCGGCAAAATCCCCGTTTTCAGTGAACAGTCTGTATTGCTCCCCGTTTACTGATAACCGTTCACTGCCAATTGCCAAAAGATCGTCAAAAGAGAGAGGCAGCCCGTCACGCGGGGCAATGACAAAACGGCTTATGTCTTCGGAGGTTCTCTGTTCACAGGGTGTTGCAATCCATTGGGATGCATCAAGTGGTTGGGATGGCAGGGTTGTCAGGCTGCTGCTTACATCTGTTTTTGCAGATTCGATATTGATTTCTCCGTCAATACCCAGTTCGGATGAGGCGGTTATTGCGCTGTCGCGGGACTGAATGAGATGATCTATGGTCATATGAATATTCCCGCCCGCACCCTGTTTTGCATCGGCAGTGATTTCACCGGGGTTCATGATGACGAAGGTGGAATCTCTTATTTCAATATTCCCTCCCTTACCATTGCCACCATACACTTTTGTCGTGATTGTGCCGCTGTCAAAATCAAGGCGATCTTTGACGCTGAGAGTTATATCTCCGCCTGCCGCGTCAGTGGCTTCGGTAGTTAGAGAACCGCCGTTTTTCAGGGTAATCATGTTTCCGTCAATGGTGATATCCCCGGTGCTGCCGCCGAAAATTTCGGAATTGCTGCCAGAGGATATGGAAGCCCTCGAATCAATGTTCAAGTGTTTCACTTCCATGCTGATGTTCGATGCATCTCCATGTCCCTGTGTGGACGAGGTGATCGCGCTGTTGTTTGTCAGGGTAACGGTATCGGCTTTGATAAGAATATTATCCCCGTCTCCTTTGAAAAATTCTGTCCATTGTCCGCCGGACCAGACAAAAGAGGCCGGGTTTCCCGCGCCGTCTGCATTAGTGACATACACCACATCACCGTCTTGTGCAAAGAGATTGTCCAATTGTGATGTGGTTTCAGTAATATGTACATCATCCAACGGAAGTAAGTTTGTTCCAGTGCTGATAAAAGTTCCAGGTTTTCCGCTGCCTGTATCTGCTACATCGGCAACATAACCGGGACGCGCAAAAACAAGATTGTTCATTTCCGCTTCATCTGCAACTGTGAGGGTATTGTTGAATTTTATCCAATTACCGTTTTGGTACATAAAATTCGCTTCTACTCCGCCCCCGGCATCCGCAACTTTTGCCACATCCTCGTTTTGGATAGAGATTTGGTCCGGGAGCTGATTAAGTGCCTGAATATCCGCAACATCAAAGTGTGCCACCCGGAGGAGATCGACACTATTACTAAAGACAGGCATATGGTAACTGATTCTAAAGAGATATGTCGCAGGTCTCCCGTTCCCTGCATCTTCCACTCGGATTACATCTCCGTGTTCAAAGGGCGGCGCATGCTCATCATCAAAAAATTGATAGTGTTTATATTTCAGCAGTTCCGACATATTCTCCATCACGGCATCCGGCTGACTGCTGTCGAATTTTATCCATCCGTTTCCCAAATAACTGACATCAACTGCTCCTCCATAATCTGATACATAGTAATACGTGAAAAATGTTCGTTCTCCGTTCGCATCTGTCAGTTCAGCCAGATCTCCTTTTTGCAGCGAATATTTGCTTTTCAATTCGTCAAGTTCGGAAAGATTCTCAACCTTGTAAAGTTTGAGAGCAACCAGATTGCCGGTATTTATATAAAACAGAGATTTACCGTTTCCGGTATCTTCCACTTTTACAAGATCACCATTGAGCAGAACGCTGTTATCCCGGTCGGTAATATTGTCAAAGCTGTATATATTGAGAGATTCGCTTCCTGAAGAGATGGATGAACCTGAATCCATGCGGAGTTCCCTTACCCTCAATTCGATACTTCCGGCTTTTCCTTGGCCAGCGCTTGTTGTTTGTATTGCCCCTTTGTCGGAAAGTATAAGAGTATCTGCGGATATAAATATATTTCCCCCTGAACCAGCCTGGTCTGTCGTTCCTGTGGAACCGGCATAAATACGGCTGGGCTTTCCTTGACTGCCTTCTCCGCTTATTGTAACAGTTCTGGATGCACGGATGTGTACATCTCCAGCCGCCCCCTCTCCCATGCTCTCCGTACTGATTTCCGCTCCGCCATCAATCCTGATGTCCCCGCCGGATTCCAGAGTGACCGTGCTGCCGTTTATATTCGGCAATGTTTCAGTACTTCCAACATTCAATCGGACTTCTTCCCCGCTGAAAGAGAGATGTTTTCCTGCAAGAATTTTTAAAGTTCCTGCATCTCCTTTCCCTTCGGTGCCTGATCGCACCAGAAGTTTATCTTTGAATGAAATATATTCTGCTTCGATCAGAATATTTCCGGCATCCCCGGCGTTTTTATCTTCATAATTTGAATAAGATTCCATTTGTAATCTATTGGAAAAAGAAATTTTTTCAAGGGCTTTCAAGGTTATATCTCCGGCATTTCCTTTTCCATTAGAATTTGTGATTATATTTGCCGTCGAGAAGTTAATATTATCAGCCTCAATGAGAATGTTTCCTCCGTCTCTGGCATCATCAGACCTGCCTGAAGTACCAGCTCCAAAAAATACTGTGTTTCCTGTAATCTCCCTGGCTCTGACGGTTATATCAGAGGCTTTGCCTTTTTTGTAAGTTGTACCATTTGCCCATGCGTTGTCAGTCAGGAAAATGGTATCAGCTTCCATGATAATGTTTCCCCCTTCTCCACTGCCTTTATTGGTCATTTGGATGAGAACGCCTAATTGGGAGTATCTGTCCAGTCCGCTGAAAGATAAGGAATCATCGGCTTTCAAGGTTATGGAGGCTGCATTGCCACTGCTGCCATCGCGTAAAGTCTGGGTAATATATGTACCATTTTTGAAAATGATATTTTTTGCTTCAATCAGAACATTGCCAGCATCTCCTTCACCCCATACATCTGTCCTCATGCGGGTTTCATTTTTTTCATTCCAATCTGAAAGCATAACGGTTTCATCAGCCTGTATAATAATATCCGCCCCTTTTCCGGTTCCGTAGGTGTTTGCATATACCGTTGTGCCGTCTGTCAATGTTACCTTATCTGCCTGAATATCAATTTTGTCAGCGTCGTTTTCTCCATAATTATTTGCATTGATGTCGCTGTCACTAACCGTAAACTGGCCAGCTCGGATAAAAATGCTGTCAGGCCCGTTTTTGTTTTCCTCTCCTGACACACTGATTTCAGCTTTGTTGGAAATTGTTATATCGCCCTTTTTCTTAACGGAAGAAGCATTCAGGCCTGAAGATGTGGGTACAACCTCTCCGGTAGATGCCGCCGCAGCCATATTGACCCGGCCGTATTCTGCATGAATATTTGGCGGTTTTACGGTTTCCATGATCGGAACCGGGCTGCCGTTTTCATCAACAGCAGTTTCAGACACTGTTTCCCCGTTTTCATCAGTTTTCGGACGCTCATATGACACCTCGCCGTTTATGGTAATGTTCCCGCCGATTACAGATATGGTTTTTCCTTCTGAAACGCGGATGCCTGCCTGCTTTTCATCATCAGGCGCCTCAATCTCACCGCCTTCAAAGCTGATGGGTGCGGGGTTGTCAGACAGAAAGCCGAAAGCAGTGGGAGGTGAAACTGAAAGAATTTCATTTTCCAGAGGATTTGAATAAAAATGACCATTTTCCCCCATACGCAGATAATCGGCAGTGCTGACATGGAATGATCCGCTCAGATCTAAAGACGCATTCGGGCCGAACATGAAACCTGCGGGATTTAGCAGGTACAAATCCGCTCCGGAAATTTCCGAGTGGATCAGGCCGTCAATCCAGGATGCATCTCCACCTGTTACACGGCTTATGATATTCTGCACAGAATCAGGCCCTGAAAAGGCTGCGCTTTCATCAGAATGAATATTGAACTGTTGAAAGCTGTGGAACAGGTTTGCACCTGCCTGTTTTCCGAGTTCTGCCCTGATTTCGTAATTTGGCCCCGGCAGGTTCATTTTCTGGCCCAAGCTGCCGTCTGTGGATATTCCTTTGGGATGTGTAGCGTTAGCAGAGGTGAGAACGGCAAATTCTGGAATAATCAGTATAATAAATTGCAAAAATGTGATGAAACCTGCAATTGAAGATTTCTTTAAAATTGACATCATAATAATTTCCTTTCCTGACAAATACTTGTCCTGACGTATACGTTTATATAGCCTTGCTGTGAATTTTTGATTACTTCCTTTCCAGCCACTTCTTATCATCTGTCCAGGCTATACCGTATTTTTTCAGGCATTCAATCGTATTTTTGAAAAATCCGCCTGCTGAAAATACAATTAACACAACCTTACCTATATTTTCAATTTTCATAAGTTCATCTGCTTTTTTAACAAAACTTTCTGCTTCTTTTACGGCAAATTTTGCCTTCCGATTTTTTACTTCCCAGATCAGCGAATATTTATCATCTTTTGCCTTTGCAAAAATGTCTATCTGGAATTCAGGTTCGTATAGAGGCGGGGAATTGTACGACCATGTGCGTTCATATTCGGTGAATTCAAAATCATTCGGCAGGTTCTGCAATGTCGCTTTGAGTAATGTTCTGTTTTTATAAGCCTCATGCTTGAGAAGGTGAATAATCAGAAATTCTGCAAATGCGCCTTTGTAGCGACCATATTCTCCTCGTAGCTGCCTGATCTGCTTTAACAGTTTTTCTGAGCTGGCTTTGTATTCATTTGTAATTTCTTTTGGGTCAAAATTTTCGATTTCATCAGCATAAACCCCTCGGAATACTTTGTCAAAAATGTTGTCAGGAACCCCCTGGTAATAGAAATTACCTCTTCCCTGCTCAATAATATCAGCATTAATCAGTATTTTCAGCTTTT
>JAUCGE010000092.1 GCA_030377965.1 Desulfobacterales bacterium HSG16 | reverse complement strand
TGTAAATGGGATCGAATTAAATCCCCCAGGATTTGAAAAACTTTTCGAGGAGATCGAACTCAAAACGATAGAGCTGCTTATAAAACACCGGAAACAAAGGAAAATAAAAATCCATACAGGTAGATTCCCCACCGCAAATGGCTATTATAAGCGGCTCTTTATCAGAGAGGCCGGAGTACCGAGAATGGATCAGGAGACTTTGAATATAAATGGAATGACTTCCCGCAAATATTATGAGGTCTGCACTAATCCTGACCTGATCGCTCATGTCGAAAAAAAAGTGGCATATGAAAAAGAAGATGGAAAACGGCGGATGAAAAAAAAGATGGCGGATGAAAAAAAGACGGGAAAACATAAAAATGGGTCTTGAAAACAAATTGAACAGGCTGAAAACCGTTCTTGGCAATCATAAATCTCTTGCGGTGGCATTTTCTGGAGGGGTGGACAGCAGTTTTTTACTGGCGGTGGCAAAAGAGATTTTTTGTGACCGGGTGGTTGCTGTTACAGCAGAATCGATAATACAACCAGCCAGAGAGACATCTTTTGCAAAGAAGTTCGCGTCAAGACTTAAGGTGCGTCATATTGTGTTTACGTCAAAGGAAATGGCTATTCCAGAATTTTGTGCAAATAGTAAAATGCGCTGTTATTATTGCAAAAAATCTATTTTTGAAAATATGCAGTCCATTGTTTCTGATTTAAAAATAGAAAAACTGGTTCATGGAGCTAATCTTGATGATACTCATGATTTTCGACCAGGGTTTCAGGCAGCCAGTGAAATGGCAGTTGATGCTCCCATGATTGATGCCAGGCTGACAAAATCGGATATCCGCAAGTTTTCCAGAAAAATGGGGCTGGAGACATGGAACAGACCATCCGGGGCATGTCTGGCATCACGTATCCCATATAATACGCCCATAACTGCCAGACGGCTTGAAATGATTGAAAACGCAGAAAATATTATTCTTGATTCAGGATTTTCGACCTGCCGGGTCAGATTTCATGATGAAATAGCAAGGATTGAGGTAAACATGGCCGATTTTTCAAAGATCATGAACGAAAAGATCCGAGCCGATATTGTTCTGCACTTGAAGAAAATAGGGTTTAAATTTGTTGCCATAGATCTGGATGGCTATGTTTCCGGAAGCATGAATCGTATGCTTACAGAATGAAAAACAAAGCGTACGCTATGTATTCTTTGAAATTTTCATAAGGAGTTGAGATATAATCTGCAAAGTGATATGGAAATTGCGACTTGAAAAGGAGGTTTTAATATGGAAAAGATTGAAAAAGAGAGTACCACAGTCGGTATCATCTCAGATACCCACGGCCTTGTCAGGCCCTCTGTGACAGAAGCATTTAAAAATGTGGATCTGATTCTTCATGCAGGTGATGTCGGAACACAGAATGCTTTGGATACACTGAAAAAAATAGCCCCGGTAACGGCTGTGCGGGGAAATATGGATGGCGGCATTTTCGGAAAAAATCTTCCACAGACTGAACTTGTACGGATCGGACAGGTATCGATCTATATCCTCCATGATCTGTGGAATCTCGACCTTGATCCGGCAGCGGCGGGCTGCAAGATTGTGTTACATGGTCACACTCATCGGCCTTCCATGAAAGAAGATAACGAAGTATTGTACCTCAATCCGGGAAGTGCCGGCCCTGTACGAAATGAATATCCGGTTTCTGTGGCGCTGCTGACTGTCACAGGAGAAGAATATAATGTAAACATGCTGGATCTGGAATCCCTGTGATATAAACTGGTATCATGATTAAAATACTGATAGGAAAATAGACTAATCTGAGTCACACTTCTGGTATATTTCGATCATATATGATATGTAGGTTTACGGGGCAGGAAAATAGACAGTTTGCTGAGAAAGTGAAGGGGGGTACAATGGTAGGTAATCTCTATGATTTCAAAAAAGACCTTGATCAGAAAGGGGTTTTTTTTTGTTTCAGCGGTCCGCTTTCACAAGACCTTCTTGTGGAAATCGGATCAACGCTAAAACAGAAGATGCATCTTGAAGAAGCCAGTAATTCCACTGTCATCCGCGTTTTTTCGATGGTTGTGGAAAAAGCTCAGAATATTATTCATTATTCAGCAGAAAAGTTACCTCCTGACAAATCAGTTGCAAGAGAAGCTGAAATGAGTCTTGGTATAATAGCAGTGGGATATGATTCCGGTCATTATTTTGTCCTTTGTGGGAATATGATGAAAAACTCACAGGTGGAACATCTTCGAAAAAAGCTGACCGGGCTGGCTGGCATGACAAAAGATGAATTGAAAAAGCATTACAGAAAACAGCGCAGGAAGGACCCGGAGCAGGGCAGTAAAGGGGCTGGACTCGGATTGATTGAGATGGCAAAAAAAGCCAGCAGACCCATTGAATTCGATTTTAAAAAGGTTGACGGAAACTATTCATTTTTTTCTTCCAGAACCTTTATCTAAAGGTAACAGAAATGGATAATCTTATCATAGAAGCAACAAGGTACACACCAGCCATTTATTTTGATTTCAAAACAGATGAACTGTATATCAAAGGGGAATCCTATGCTGAAAATGTTATGGAATTTTATGCGCCTGTCATATCATGGATAGAAGAATATATGGAATATAAGCACGATCGGTACATCGTGTTAAATCTGGAGCTGTTTTATTTTAACAGCAGTTCTTCAAAAATTCTGCTTGATATATTCGATTTGTTTGAAACGGCTGCCGTGGAAGGAAAAAACATAACCATCAACTGGATTTATGATCAAGACGATGATACCGCTTATGAATTCGGAGAAGAATTCAAAGAGGATTTCAATCTTGTCTTTTTTCGTTTGATCCAAAAGGAAAAAAAAAGTGGGTAAGCGAACCCTTTTTAATATAGAGGAACAGACCATTGCTGAGGCTGAAACCATTGTTTCCGATCCGGTCTTTCAGGATAATCCGCTTGTAAGCGATTTTGAACGGCTTCTGAACAGCTACAGGAAAATATATAAACAGACCCGCCGGCTGATCAAGATGAGCGATATGCAGCAACAGCGGCTGAATAAGGCTATCAAGGAAGTCGAAGAAGCCAGGGAAATCGCTGTTGCCGCCAGCATGGCAAAGGGAGATTTTCTTGCAAACATGAGCCATGAGATTCGTACTCCCATGAACGCCATAATCGGAATGACTGATCTGGCACTCAACGTAGAACTTCATCCCAAGGTCAAAAGCTATCTGTCAACGGTAAAAAAGTCTGCTCATTCTTTGTTGATGCTCATAAATGATATTCTGGATCTTGCCAAGATCGAAGCTGGCAAGATGGATCTGGAAGTTGCTGCATTCAAATTGAGCGATGTTGCTGACAGCCTTTATGCCATGTTTTCCAGCAAAACCTCTGAAAAAGGCCTGGAACTGCTTATTTCCATAGAAGAGGATGTGCCTCAGCGTCTGATAGGTGATTCTCTCAGGCTTGGCCAGGTACTGATAAACCTGACAAATAATGCCTTCAAGTTTACGGAAAAAGGGCATATATTCCTGAATATCGAACTTGTGGAATTTCGTTCCGAGCGGGTGCTGTTGAAATTCATGGTAGAAGACACTGGTATCGGGATTCCATTAGAAATTTTGCCCACATTGTTCAAATCTTTTACCCAGGCAGACAGCTCGACCACTCGAAAGTATGGTGGAACGGGTCTTGGCCTGAGTATATGCAACCTGCTGGCTGAGTTGATGGGAGGTGAAATCTGGGCAGAGAGTACTCTTCAGTCAGGCACCAGATTTTATTTTACAGCAGAATTCGGACTCGATCTTAATGCTTCCAATGATGAGAATACCGATTCAGCTATAAAAACGGACATCAGCGAAAAAGAAATGATGGAACAGTTGGTGGGTGCACGGGTGCTGCTTGTAGAAGATAACTCTATTAACCAGCAGGTAGCTGTGGAAATTCTGGGAAGCGTTGGTATCATAGTGGATATTGCAGATAACGGCCAGGAAGCTGTTGAAGCAATTCACAGTTCTCCCTATGACGCTGTATTGATGGATGTGCAGATGCCTGTAATGGACGGGTTAGAGGCATCCATTGAAATTCGGAAAGACGGTCGTTTTAACGATCTTCCGATTATCGCCATGACAGCTCATGCCATGAAAGGTGACAGGGAAAAATGTATTGAAGCAGGTATGAATGATTATATAACAAAGCCGATAAACACCAATGATCTGTTCGCCATCTTGAGCGGGTGGATCAGCGACGAAGGAGAAGGTATAGTACTGGACGAGTCTTGTGTTGACCAGCCTGATCCTGACGAATGGATGAAAGAGACCGAATTTTCTCCTGCAATGCCCGGCATAGACGGGCATGCGTGCCTTAAAGAACTCGGAGGCAATAAGAACCTGTTATTAAAGCTTTTAAATGAGTTTACCGGACGATATGCTGATTCAGTTTCTGAGATTCGCAATGCCTTGAATAAAGGTGATCTGGAGTTTGTCCAACGTCTGGGGCATACGTTAAAGGGCGTTTCCGGAATTTTTTCCGCAAAGCAATTGTATGCAGCTTCTCTCAAACTTGAAACAATTGTTAAAGACAGAAGATCTGATCAGTACGATAACATAATTTGCGAGTTTGGAAATGCCCTGGATCATGCAATGGAATCGGCAAGACAACTTGAAAAGGAATTTGAAGATACATCAACTATAAATATGCCCGATGAGGGAACAGATAATGTCAAGAAAGATACCGCCCAGCTTTCATCTGAACTTGGCCCTGAACTTATTGAACTGCACAAATATCTCAAGGAACACAATCCCAGAGCTGAGGCCACTCTCGAATCAATAAAACCGACGCTTATGTCCAATGGATTCAAAGAGGAAGTTCTGGAGATGGAAAAAAGTGTAAATCGATTCGATTTTAAAAGCGCAGTCAGTATTCTCAAAGATATCGCAACCTCTCTTGAAATTGTGATTCAGGCATGACGTAGCTGAAAAATGGATGAATCAATGACTGACGAATCTTTCAAAGCAAATATCCTGGTGGTGGATGACGCACCTGAAAGCATACGAATATTGGTCGATTCCCTGATGCCGGATTATGAAGTTTCTGTTGCACTCAACGGTGTTGAAGCCCTCAAAATAGCCGCATCCGATTCAGCGCCCGATCTCATTCTTCTGGATATTGTGATGCCAGGACTCGACGGTTATGAAGTATGCAGACGATTGAAGGCAGATGAAAAAACCGAAAATATTCCGATTATTTTTATTACGGGAAAAAATCAAGCGAGTGATGAAGCAAAGGGACTCGAACTCAATGCTGTGGATTATATCGTCAAGCCCTTCTGCACTAATATAGTCAAGGCAAGAATCCGAACACATCTGGAACTTAAAGGGCAGAGGGATAATCTGGAGTGCATGGATACCCTTGTACAGACCCGTACACAGGAGCTGATACAAACGAACAAAGAACTTCTGGAAAGCTCTGCAAAACTGCAAAGGATACTTGAGCAGACAGTCAATGCTTTGAGATCTTCCGTGGAAATGAAGGACCCATATACAGCAGGCCATCAAGTGCGGGTAAAACAGCTTGCCTGTGCAATAGCAGAAAAGATGAACTTTTCAAGCCAGGATATTGATGGTATCCGGATTGCGGGCCTTCTACATGACATTGGCAAAATATCAGTTCCATCGGAAATCTTGAGCAAGCCCGGCCAGTTGACTAAAACAGAATTCAATCTTTTAAAAGAACACTCTATTTTCGGCTATGAAATTCTGAAGGGAATAGAATTTCCCAGGCCGGTTGCACAAATCATTCTCCAACATCACGAAAGAATCAATGGAACTGGATATCCTTTAGGGATTACAGGAGATAAAATGCTGCCTGAATCAAAGGTTTTATGCGTGGCAGATGTGGTCGAATCCATGTCCACCCACAGACCTTACAGAGCTTCATTGGGAATTGAGACAGCACTGGAAGAAATAAAAAGGCGCAGGGGAAGTTATTATGATCCTGTACCTGTGGATATATGTCTGTCTTTGTTCAACAATGGATTTGTTTTTAAATAATCTGTTATTTTGTGTATTTTACCGGGAAATGTTTTGTCGAAAAAGACCTCCATACGCCTCGAACACTCAGCAATTTGGAAAATATCCACATTTGTTTCAATGCCCAGGGTTTTTAAAAGCCACGCAGTATCTTCAGTTGAAATGTTACCGGCAGCACCCTTGACAAAGGGACAACCTCCCATACCCGCAAAAGATGTGTCAAAATATGCAACTCCGCACTCAAGGGCTGCCATGAGATTGACAAGTCCAAGCCCCCTTGTATCATGAAGATGGAGACCTGTCGGAATTTCATTTATTTGTAGAGTAAGCCGTTTTATCGAGTCTGTCACCATGACTGGTGTTGCCATTCCTGTCGTATCTGCAAGAGAAATTCTTGCTATGGAAGAATTTACAGCAGAACCGAGAAATGTTTCCACCATATTTATCACACGCTCGAAAGGAACATGACCGTCATATACACATCCAAACGCACACTGGATGCTCAAAATTATACTCATTTCAAAATTTTCAGCCATTTCAATCATTTTTTTGCCAGATTCAATGGCCTGTACAAGAGACATCCCCGTATTTTTCCTGCCGTGGGTTTCGCTGGCAGAAACCGATATTTCGACATGGCTGAAGCCTGCCTCAAAGGCTCTCTGTACACCTTTGGGGTTCAATACCAGAGCAGTGCAAACCGGATTTTTGTTTTTCTGATTTTTGCTTTCTGGAGGCAGATACTGTAATAATCGGTCTGCATCCGCCATCTGGGGAACGAGTTTCGGATTAACAAAAGAGGCTATCTGGATGAAAGCAAGGCCGGCCTGTGCCAGCCTGTTTATAATTTTGATTTTAAGCTGTGTAGGCACAACACGGGTTTCAAACTGAAAGCCGTCTCTCATGCCAACTTCTGTCAATATGACTTTTTCAGGTATTTTCATGTGTCCTGTTTTATACGAATTTTTCCCCGAATGTCAAATTGTTGATTTTTAAATTTATCTGTGCAAGTACCTGTGCAAGTATCTGTGCAAGTATCTGTGTAGAAAATATTGATCATGATCAAGGCAGCTGTCGTAAAATTCTTACATCAAGACCTCCGAAAATTTGCTTCAAACTTTGCCGTTTTCTGAAAAAAGGAGATTTTTATGAGATATACCAAAAGAGTTCTATCTTTCTTTTTGATCTGCGTCATTACAACAGGCGTTTTTGCCGCAAATATTTTTGCCTCAAATATCAATCTGGATCGAAAAGCAGCTCTGGAAAAAATCCAAAAACTCTCTTTTGAAGTCAAAAGACACAATCATCTCTATTATGTGCTTGGCAGGCCCGAAATTTCCGACGTTGAGTACAACCGGCTTTTCAATGAACTTGCAGCACTTGAAAAAAAATATCCAGATCTTGTGTTGCCCGACAGTCCGACAAAAAGAGTGGGGGCAGCACTTGCTGATGATTTTTCAAAGGTGCGTCATATAACTCCAATGTTGAGTCTGGAAAAATGCTATTCAACCAGAGAGATTATTTCATGGGCTGAAAAAGTGAGGAAAAAGAGCGGGAAAAAACTTTCCTTTGTGGCTGAAGAAAAGATAGACGGGACAGGCATTGAGCTTATCTATATAAAAGGAGCATTTTCACAGGCTCTCACCAGAGGTGATGGTACTGCAGGTTATGATGTTTCAAAAAATGTTCGTGCTATGGCTGCGGACATGATCCCGATGAAGCTGAAACAACCGGTATCTGTTACCGTAAGAGGCGAGATATTCATCAAAAAGACCGATTTTGTAAAATATGGCAAAGATAAGTTTTCCAGTGCAAGAAATTTGGCAGCCGGAATATTGAGAAGACAGAAGGTATCGGAGATGTCAAAAATTCCTTTAAATATCTTTATATTTGAAGCAGCAGCCGGTATTCCCGCAGATATCGAAAAACATGATGATCTGCTTGCCTGGCTGGACAGACTGGGATTTAATATCAATCATCATAATCGAACATTTACAAACCTTGAAAAACTTTCCGACCATATTAAAAAAGCAGATTTACAAAGACATTCCCTTAATTATGATATCGACGGAATTGTGATAAAAGTCAATGAAAGAAGTATCCGGAAAATGCTCGGCACTACCGAGCGATTCCCGAAATGGGCAATTGCTTATAAATTCGGTTCTCCTGTAAACAGAACAATCCTTGAATCCATAGATGTGAAGATCGGTCGTTCCGGCAAACTTACTCCTGTTGCCAGACTCCGGCCTGTTAAAATAGGGGGAACGACTATAAAGAGCGCGACCCTTCACAATCAGGATTACATAAACCGGCTGCAAATAGCTGTCTGTGATATCGTAAAAGTGTCAAGGCGCGGAAATGTTATTCCTGCAATTGATCAGGTCATGGAAAAAAACAAGGTGGGCAACAGCACATGGCAGATATCAGAACATTGTCCTGTGTGTAAATCCGTTTTGAAAGTAAAAGGAAAACATCATTATTGCCTCAACAAGGAATGTTCCGGGCGGGTTCTTGCAAAACTGATTTATTTTGCAGGCACGATGAAAATCCGGCATCTTGGTGAAAAGACTGTTGAAATGTTTTTCAATGAAAAACTGATTCGATATCCAGAGGATATATATGCCCTCAAAGCAGAGGATATAAAGGCTTTGAAAGGTTTTGGAAGTAGAAAGACCAAAGCGCTGCTGGCCAGTATCGAACAAAGTAAAGACAGGCCATTTCATACAGTGCTGGCATCTCTTGGTATAGAAGCGCTTGGAACAAAAAATATAAAAATTCTTTTAAACGCCGGATTCGATTCTGTGGATACCATACTCAATGCAGAGGTAAGCGGACTTTTGCACCTGAAAGGAATTGGGAAAGAAAACGCACAAAAGATAATATCCGGTTTTGATCCTCGTATTAAAAAGAGTGTCGAAGCCCTGGAAAAAGCTGGTTTGAAGATTCGTTGATTATAATATGCCCAATTCAATGTAACATCTCTATCCTGCAAGGGCGTTTCTTTTATAGGACAAATTGTCCTCAATATGGTATGTTGTCCGCTTTTAAAGACAAGCCAGTTCCCACCCTTTCTTCTTTGTTCAATGTGAAAACTGTATATATCAGTCTGTACTCACACGAAAAATAGCAAATAATCCATCTGCTTGGATCAATGGCACGCATCTTGAAGGTATGAACCATGGAGTGAAATAATTGATTCAAGTGAAGTGGGTAAGGGTTGTGGATGAAATTAATTCCATAAGATTGCGCCGAATTTGGATTTGTTTTCAAGGCACATTGATGGGTGGATACTTATTGTCTGTACCCATCAATGCAACGCAGAAAACAGATTACAGGCAAGCTAGATTGTGGAAGTTATTTCATCCACAGCCTTAAGGTATTTACTATGATCTCCATAAGTGATATTTATGAAGAATCAAGAAAAAAATATAGACCATGATCATTGTTTTAAAATGGAGCGGAATGATCAGCATGGTCAAAATATGGTTCACAAAGATGAGAAAAACAACTTTACTTAAAGCAGAGAGGAGAACGAGTTTATGCGCTTCAAAGATTTCAGGATAGGCACCAGGCTTGGATGGGGATTCGGGTTCATCATTTTGCTCATGCTGACCATCAGCGGATTCACGATCAGATACATGAATACTCTTTCGGAACTGACCATCAAGCTTCACAAGCATCCCTATACGGTCAGTACTGCGGCAATCAGGATTAATGGCAATATCGTAAGGATGCACCGCTCTATGAAAGATGTGGCTCTGGCCATTGATGATATTGCTATCGATGCAGCGAAGGCTAAAGTTGCCGAATATGAAAAGGAGGTATATAGGGACTTCGAAATTCTTAACGACCGTTTTCTTGGGGAAAAAAGACAAATTGATGATGCCCGCACATTGTTTGAGAATTGGAAGCCCATACGTGGTGAAGTCATCAGGCTGATGCATTCAAGCGAACGAGCCAGAGCCGCCGAGATTACCAAAGGAAAGGGGGCAACACATCTTCAGTCAATATCAAAGAGTATGAACGAATTCATCGAATTTGCAGACGGCAAAGCTACTTCTTTTATAGAAAATGCAAAAGACAGCCGGAATAAAGCCCTTTATATTACATATTTTATCGTTATATTTTCGGTCATAGCAGCCTTGATCCTGGCATTTTTACTGACTCGCAGCATCATTAAACCACTGGATCAGGCCCTGAGTGTCGCAAACAGCATGGCAGGCGGTGATTTGACAATGAATATCGGTATTCACCAACAGGATGAAATAGGTAAACTGGCTAATGCTCTTGAAGAGATGATATCCAAAATTCGGGATGTGGTTAACAACGTGAAGATCTCTGCGGAAAGAGTGGCATTGGTAAGTAAAGAGATGAGTACAAGATCCCAGGAGGTGAGTACAAGAGCCCAGGAAATGAGCAAAAGTGCCGAAGAAATGTCACAGGGTTCATCGGAACAGGCAGCCTCGGCAGAGCAGGTATCTTCTTCTATGGAGCAGATGGCTGCCAACATCAGGCAGAACTCAGACAATGCCTTTGAGACTGGCAAGATAGCTATGAAATCGGCAGAAGATGCCAGGGAAGGCGGAAAAGTTGTAACAAAAACAGTTGATGCCATGAAACAGATTGCGGACAAAATTTCAATTATCCAGGAGATCGCAAGACAGACAGACTTGCTGGCTCTTAACGCAGCCATAGAGGCAGCAAGGGCAGGGGAACACGGTAAAGGGTTTGCAGTTGTAGCATCAGAAGTTCGAAAACTGTCAGAGCGAAGCCAGACTTCAGCCGGTACTATCAATGAGTTGTCAAATTCGAGCGTTGAAATTGCGGAAAAGGCAGGAACAATGCTGTCACAGCTTGTGCCTGATATTCAGAAGACAGCAGAACTGGTTCAGGAGATTGATGCCGCGAGCAAAGAGCAGAACACAGGAGCGGATCAGATCAATACAGCGACTCAGCAGCTTGACTCCGTCATACAGCAGAACTTATCAATATCCGAGGAAATGTCAGCAAGCTCGGAAGAACTCTCTGCGACAGCAGAGGGGTTGTCTTCAACTTCTGGAGATCTGGCCAACCAGGCGGTATTGCTGCAAAGATCTATGGACTTTTTTAAAGTCGGGAACAACGGTCAAATGGCAATGATGCAGGGGCAGGATGGAATTGGCGGGAATTTGCCTGCTTTCCAGATGCAGCAACCTCAACCTCAACTTCAACCTCAACTTCAACCTTTGCCCGTGATATCTTCCGCTAATATGCATAATGTCGGGCAAGGTGGAAACGGTGGACAGGAAGCTATATCGCCTGACGGATGTCAGCTTAATATGACCGAACATGGAATGCAGGGCAATATCACGGATTCGGGTTTTGAGAAGTATTAACTGAGGCTCATCCGAAAATGATCAATTTATCCTGTTTCTGGATACAGCTTGGCAATATCACATTCAAAAATAGCCCTTTTATTGAAATTATTGAAAACAATAACATTCTTAAAACGTCGTATTTTATGAATTCAATCTGTTAGCTTCTAATATGAGACTGTCAGAATGAGACCTCCGAGGTTTTTAAAACCTCGGAGGTCTCTTGCGTTTCGAGGATACGGTAAGCCACCTTTAAATCGAATAATGTCATTTTTTCCATTCATATTGACAAATCGGGGAAAATCGGGATATATGCAGCAAAATTTCAGCATGTTTTTGAAGTTGATTAAAAGAAGACATGTCTCTTTCAACCGAATATCAGGAGAATAATTGAAGTGAAAAACAGGCGATTTGTCACAGTGTTCATCTTATTATTATTATTATTTATGTCTTCCGTATCTGTGGCCCCCAGCTTTGCCGGGCCTAAAGCAAATGTTTTTGTCAGCATCCTGCCCCAGAAGTATTTTGTAGAGAAAATTGGCGGCAATCTTGTGGATGTATCTGTAATGGTAGCCCCTGGCGCAAGCCCTTCTACATATGAACCTAGACCAAGCCAGATGGTTGCTTTGTCCAGGGCCAGCCTTTATTTTGCCATAGGCGTTCCTTTTGAAAAATCATGGCTTTACAAAATAGCCGGATCGACCCCGCATCTGAAGATCATTTACACGGAAGAAGGAATCGAGAAAATTCCCATGAAAGTGCATGCTCACCATATAAAAGGGCAGTATGTAAAAGACAGCCATGTAGAAAATCGGCATGATCATGCTATCTTAGATCCCCATATCTGGCTTTCTCCCGATCTTGTAAAAATTCAGGCAAAAAACATACTTGATGGGCTGTGCAGCTTTGACAGGAATAACAAGAAAAATTATGAAATCAATTATAATAATTTTGTCAAACAAATAGACAATCTTGATTCTGAAATTGAAAAAATTTTTTCTGATATGAAAGAACGAAAGTTTATGGTTTTTCACCCGTCATGGGGATATTTTGCAAAGGAATACGGACTCATCCAGATTCCAGTAGAAGTTGAAGGCAAGGAACCGAAAATTGCAGAATTGAGACATCTGACTGAATTTGTAAAAAATAATCATATCAAAACGATATTTGTCCAGCCTCAGTTTTCGGAAAAAAGTGCTAAGGTCATAGCAAAAGCCATATCAGGCAAAACGGTCTACCTTGACCCTCTTGCCAGGCTTTGGGCTGATAATCTTATTGAAGTTGCAAAAAAAATCAGAACAGCGTCGGTGCATTGATAATATTATGGATTCAAGCGTGATAGAAATAAAAAATCTTGGTTTTTCCTATAATGGACACACCATATTAGAGAATGTAAACCTGGAAATAAAAAATCGGGAATTCATGGCTGTAATAGGGCCTAACGGCGCTGGCAAAACCACATTGCTCAAACTGATGATCGGGCTTTTCGTACCTGACAGGGGAAAAGTACGCATATTCGGTGAAAAGCCTTCAAAAGTCGCTCATCGTATTGGATATGTTCCCCAGGAAATCGGAATAAATAAAAAATTTCCGATTTCCGTATCGGACGTAGTACTCATGGGCAGGCTCAAGCCGGGCAAATCATTAGCAGGTTATTCTGCATATGATCGAAAGGCAGCAAGAGAAGCTCTGGAGCAGATGGAGATGCACAAGTATGAAAAACGCAGGATAGGAGAGCTTTCAGGAGGACAGAGGCAAAGAGTTTTTATAGCAAGAGCTTTGGCAGTTCAACCTGATATCCTTTTTCTGGACGAGCCGACAGCAAGCGTCGATTCCAAAGGACAGACCGGATTTTACGAGATTCTAAAAAAACTTAACGAAAAAATTACCATTGTGGTTGTCAGCCATGACTTTATGGTATTGTCGAGCTATATAAAATCCGTGGCATGTGTAAGCAAAAACGTTTATTATCATGATGCAGCCGAACTCACCGAGGATATGGCAGATATGTGCAGTTGTTCAGCAGAGTTCATCAGCCACGGAATTGTCCCCCATCGCGTATTGAGAAAGCACGGATAACCTGAAATGCTCGAAATTTTTCAATTTGAATTCATGCAGAACGCTGTTTTCGCAGGGTTACTGGCAAGCATAACCTGCGGAGTCATCGGAACCCTTGTTGTAGTGAACCGGATAGTTTTCATATCCGGTGGTATTGCCCATGCTGCTTATGGTGGCATTGGAATAGCTTTTTATTTCAAACTGCCCTATATGGTCGGAACACTTGGTTTTTCATTGCTGGTCTCAATTATAATGGCTGTTGTCACATTGAAAGACCGGCATCATTCGGATACAGTGATCGGCGTTTTATGGGCAATGGGGATGGCTTTCGGTATCCTGCTGCTTGATCTCTCCCCCGGTTATAACGTGGATCTTATGAGTTATCTTTTCGGCAGCATTCTAGCCGTTCCCAGATCAGACCTCTGGTACATGCTCGGACTGAGCCTTGTCATTATATTTTTGACGGCCTTTTTTTATAACGATTTTCTGGCTATGTCCTACGATGAGGAATTTGCGAGGATACGCGGTGTTCATGTCACACCCTTATATTTTTTACTCCTTGCCATGATCGCAGTATCTGTGGTCATGGTGATAAGAGTTGTGGGACTTATTCTTGTAATAGCACTTTTGACCATCCCCCCGTTTATAGCGGAAAAATATTCCAATTCCATATGGAAAATGATGATTTTTGCAAGCATCTTAGGTTCCATTTTCACCATAACAGGACTCTTGATTTCATACTGGTTCGACATAACTTCAGGGGCTTCAATCATAATGGTGGCCGGGACAGGTTTTTTCCTATCCCTTATATCCGGAAAAATCATGGACGCTGCCAGAAGGAGGGAAGCTTGAGAATGAGATATTATAATCATTCATGTCCGACAGTTATAAAATACTGCCTTATGAAAATGATTTGAAATATGGGATTGCATGGAACGATTATCCCTCCGTCCGAAATACCGGAAGAAGATATCACACGGATGTTTCATTTGATGTCAACATATTATGATAATGTTGCATGGAACAATTTCTATAGCGATCTTTCGGAAAAAGAACAGGTTGTGATATTGCGGGATAATGACAGAAATATACAGGGCTTTTCCACCCTGATGACCCTGGATATCGATACTATAATGGAATCTGGCAAAAAAGTTAAAATTATTTTTTCTGGAGATACAGTTATAGAAAAAAAATTCTGGAGATCTGACAGATTGCTTTTTGTCTGGGGAAAATATGTGATGATAGATCTTGCACAAAAATTTTCCGATATGTCCCTTTACTG
>JAUCGE010000382.1 GCA_030377965.1 Desulfobacterales bacterium HSG16 | reverse complement strand
TTGAAAGCAACAATTTAATGAGTAAAAGCTTAAACAGTCAAAGGTTTTACCCATTAATCGAATAAGTAAAGGGAGAGTTAAGCTTTTGCTCGTCTCTTACTCCATGGGTAAGCTCGCTCAACTTGAGCTGCCAAGTTAAAAAGAGTCGCCTCGTCTCCCCGCTTCGCAATAAACTGTGAGCCGATAGGTAGCTGTTCACTACTCATCCCTAAGGGGAGTGACATAGCCGGTTGACCGGTAAAATTGGCAAGTTGTGTAAATGGAGTTTTTGCAAGCATCTCTGCGGCGGTCGCCTCTATCACTCCGCTTTTGCGAATCAGTTTCTTAAACCCAAGTTTTCCCACCAAACTTAATCCCATCCTCTCAAGTGGGCTTAAATCAAACTCTCCTATTCGTGGTGGAGCAGCAGCTACTGTTGGCGTTAAATACAGATCATAGTTGTTATGGAACTCACCCATAATATGCGCAGTTTTATCCCAAAGATTTACAGCCCAGTGTAAATCAGCTGCCGAGTAGGTGTTCCCTAATAGCGAAAGAATCCATGTAATCAGCTCAAAGTTTTTCATGCTAGGTTTAACTCCAGTTAGCTCTTGTGAGCTGCGAATCACCTCGGCTGTGTCTGCTGTGTACATAATAATATAACTCTTAACAAGAGCTTCGTTGTCAATAGCCGGGGCTTTGTATTCAATGCTATGCCCCAACTCCTCCAGTAACTTGGCCGTCATTTGAATCGATGCTATTATCTCTGGGTCTACACAAGCTCCAACAGGAGAGTCTGTATTAAGTGCAATCTTTAAGGGACGACACTCCCTGCGTGTTTCATCCAAAAAACTTCTAATAGGCGCCTCTATTCCATATGGCGCTCCCACTTCGGGCCCTGAAACAATATCCAGCAGTAGTGCGCTGTCTGCAACAGAACGGCTAAGCACCCCTAAGCTTGTTGCTCCATGCCAGACTCTACCGTGCTGCGGTCCAGTTGGGGTCCTACCCCTGGAGGGTTTCAATCCAAACAAACCACAATATGATGCAGGGATACGGATCGAACCACCACCATCACCAGCTGATGCAGCAGGTACCATTCCAGCAGCGATAGCAGCTGCCGATCCACCACTTGATCCACCTGGTGTAAACTTTATATTCCAGGGGTTTCGAGTCGCACCATGCAGTTCAGGTTCAGTTATACCCATTAGCCCCAGTTCAGGACAATTACTCTTGCCCACAATATTAAGCCCAGCTGCTTTGTAGCGCTCAACTGTTACGGCATCATAATCGGGTATATAGTTTTTAAACGCCTTAGATCCGTTGCTTAGGGGGACCCCTTTGTAAGAGTCAAGCAGGTCTTTTAATAAAAAAGGTACTCCATACAGTGGGGCCTCATTTGGTAGAGTTTTTAAAGCTTGTTTGGCATGGTCAAACATTGGGTAGACAACAGCGTTAATCTTTGGATTCTCTTTCTCGATAATTTTTTTAGATGCTTCAAGGCACTCATCAGCTGTAATCGTTTTATCTTTAATAAGCTTTGCCATATCTAAAGCATCAAGCGTGGTGT
>JAUCGE010000091.1 GCA_030377965.1 Desulfobacterales bacterium HSG16 | reverse complement strand
GTGAAATCGTACTGGTTTTCTTTTTGGAATCAATACCCGACGAACAACGGATAATATATGAGAAATTATACATAGATGCGACTACAAACGTCAAAGTCAGGCCGGTCTTCATCCAGACTGGTGATAAATAACAATCAGTTAAGTACCTACCAATAATTTATGCATAAGTACTTATTCATTTCTTTCCGATCAGTCGGCTTCTGACTGTTGACCAACTGTGAGTGATTCCGTTACTTCTTCTTATCTACTTAAAACATTGTCAGGAATCGTGCCAGAGAATCTTCACAATTGTACCTTCTCCTGACCGGCTCACAATCGAGAGTTCCCAGCCAAAGCGATCACATAAACGAGAGACAATACTCAGCCCAAGGCCAAAACCCAGACTCTTTTCCCCCTTAATATGCGTACGGGTCACTGATTCAAGCTGATCACTGTTAATGCCTATGCCCGTATCCCGGATTTCGAAATGGGTTTCTTCTATGATGATGGATACTGATCCTTCAGTCGTAAAATGAAAGGCGTTTCGAATCAGGTTAGTGACGGTAATATATAGAATTTCTTTTTTCACTTTGACAGATTTGTCATGGCGAATATCTACTTTAAGATCAATTTTTTTGTTTTCCATTAAATACTGATGATCTGAAATTGCTTTTCTTACCAACGGTTCTAACGAACAACTTTCTTCAGGGCCTTTTTCTTCTCTGGCAAGCCATAAAAATGTTTCAATAGTAGTCTCCATATCCCGTGTCGAACGTAAAATTCGTTTAAGAGGCTTTGCCAATAAAGGGTTGGCAGCAAGCTCCGGTTGTTGTTCCATGATTTCCACCGCCCCTTTGATAATGGTTAAAGGGGTTCGAAGTTCGTGACTGGCATCCCTGGTGAATTGTTTTTCCCGTGTTATAAAAGCTTTGATTCTATTCATGGTCGTCTCTATGGTTCGGGTAAACATCCCGAGTTCATTGGCTGCATGTTTGTAGGGAAACTGTGTCTGAATATTTTCAGGATTCAGGTTTTTGATTTGATTCATGAGGCTGTCCACCGGCGCAAAAAGCATCCGGGAGGTGAAATAACCGATGATGATACCCGGAATTAGCAAAAACGCCAAGGATAACATCAGGATTTCTTTGGGGTGAAGATAGTCATTTTCCTGAAAAAATTCCCTGCCGTGAAAAATCATATAATAGAGAATATCTTTATCCGGCAGGCGTATTACCCCCACGTTGATCGGGCGTTTCTTGTCAAGGATATGTACAGCATGGACACCCGGAGGAAGATTTTTTATTCGCTCTCTGAATTTTTTCGGCACATTGTAAATCCCTTCGTACATATTAATGTATTTGGAATGAGGCAGGGAGTAGCCCGGTCTTTTTCATATTTATACATGAATGAATCCACCTCTGTTTCCAGGAGGTTATTGATCATCCGGGACAGATTGTGGCCCATGACAAAAAAAATGATGCCAGAATTCAGGGTTATGAGAAGGATACCGGACAAAAGGATAGTTGACACGATCATGAACCGGATGCTCTGATAAAATTTCATGATGATTATTCCGTGATTCTGAAACCGATGCCGTGAACAGTCTCAATCAAGGCACGGTCAAAAGGTTTATCAATTTTTTTTCTCAAGGTGTACATATGGGTACGCAGCACATCGCTGCCCGGCGGCATATCGCCCCATAGGCTGTTTTCCAAGTCTTTCCTGGACACCACATTGGGGGCAGCCTCCATGAGTAGTTTTAAAATGGAAGTACAGGTTTTGTTCAGTTCAATTTTTGTCCCCCGGCGGCTGATTTCATAAGTACCCAGATCCATGCGAAGATCAACCACCGTCAGAATTTTATTGACTGCTGCGCGGCGTTTTGCCAGCGCTCTTATGCGGGCTTCAAGTTCTTTTAATGCAAAAGGCTTGACAAGATAGTCGTCGGCACCTGAATCAAAGCCCAATAACTTGTCCTCCAGAGTGTCCCTTGCAGTCAGCATGATCACCGGGACATGCTTGTCAGCCTCTTGACGCAGTTTTTGACACAATGTAATCCCGTCCATGCCCGGCAACATGAGGTCTAACACAATAACATCATAATCCTGGGTCAGCGAAAGGTGCAGGCCTCCGATGCCGTCCATAGCAAAATCCAGTATATAATTTTTTGATTCAAAAAAATCGGTTATGTTTTCAACAATACCCGGATTGTCCTCAATGATGAGCAGCCTTATGTTCTTTTCCATGAAATCCCCTTGAAATCAATTGATGTTTCCCCCAGTATAATAGTTAAACTCTTCCAGAGCAAGGATAAATGAAGCCATAGTGATTGATCGTTCCCCCATAGCATTGACAAAATTGTTCTGGGCTTCGTTGAGACGTACCAGGGAAACCTGGCCGGCTGTGTATTCTTTTTCCACCAATTCCCGGGTGGTTTCGATGAGCCGGGTATTTTTTTTCTGTAGATTTAACTGCTGTAATGTGGTGGTGACATTTTCGGCTGATGACCTGATATTGGATACGGCCTTGATACTGGCATCCTTAAAAGTATTTTCAAATTCACGTTTAACGGAAAGTGCTTCCCTCACCCGTGATTTTGTTACACCGCCTGAAAAGATTTCAAAGTTGATATTAATACCTGCTGAAGCAGCCATTCTGTCCTTATCTAAAAAACTGTTTCCTGAGTTTGCACCATAAGCCCCGGTTAAAGAGATCGTGGGATAATATGAAGCTTTTGCCATTTGAATTCTGGCCTGGGCATCCCTGACAGCAAGAGAGGCATTATTGAGATCAGGCCGCCCGGCAAGCAGTTCATCCATTTTGGAATCGAGTGATTCAAGATCGACCGGGGATTGGAGCAGTTCAGGTTCCTCAAATGAAAGGGGTTCAACAGTCATGTTATGAGGGAGACGTGCGTTTTTATATCCTAACAGGGCTGCAAGGCCATATGTGGATTCTTTAAGATCCTGTCTGGCCCGTAACAGAAGGGATGCGGCTGAATTTACTTTTGTTTGAAAATTCAGGACATCACTGAAAGAACCGGTACCGATTTTTTGCTTTGCAGCGGCTTCAATTTCCTGTTTCCGGTTAAAATCAATATCCGATTGGGCAATTTTTATGTTTTCCAGGGCCAATTGAGTATTTAAAAAAGCCTGGGCAACGGACCAGGCCAGAAGCCGCTTTACCTCTTTTTGGCCGGCAAGTCTCATTTCTACACCGTATTGGGCGGAAAGATTTGCGTATTTTCGATAAAATCCGTCAAACAGTACCTGAGTGGCGGAAATCCGGTTGGAGTATTTTGTTTCATCGTATCCAGCACCGGTGTATTGTGTTGCTTCAGTATAATCCCATCCTGCGGTTGCAGCTATGGTGGGAAGACAGGCTGCCTTTGCCTGGGAAACCACTTCTCTGGCCTGATTGATCCGCTCAAAAGCAGCATCCAGAGACGGGCTGTTTGCCAGTGCAATCTGTTTAGCCCGTGAAAGGGTCAGGCGCTCGGCCTGGAAATTATCCTCTCTTGATTCGCCAGCCTGGACAGGCCGAACGCCAATGTTGCCAATGGCCGGAACCAGGAAAAGAGCTATGAATATGATGATTTGAAAAAATTTGTTTTTCATTGGATTATCCTCGTAATTGGTTACTGAATATTTTTCCATTTTAAAGTCTGCTGAATGCCGGTTCCAGGGTTTGCCGATCAATGCTTTCCCGACCAGATAAAAAAGCCATGCCGATCCTCATATCATTGATAATAGTGTAAAAACAGGGAAGCAGCAGCAGGGTTAAAACCGTGGCAAAGGCTACGCCAAATGCCAGTGAAATACCCATAGGAATCAACTGCTGGGCATGCTGGCTTGTTTCAAGAATCAAAGGGGTAAGGCCGCCGACCGTGCTGATGGAGGTGAGCATGACCGCCCGAAAACGCCTGACACCGCCCTGGAACAGCGCTTCAAAGAATTCCATGCCTTCTTTAAGGTTCATGTTAACTCGTTCAATAAAGACAATGGCATCATTGACTACCACTCCGGTCAGGGCTACCATGCCAAAAACTGACAGCATAGAGAGCATGTGTCCCATGATAAAATGCCCCAGGACTGCCCCCACCAGGCCGAAGGGAATGGTAAAAAGAACCAGAAAGGGCTGAATATAGGATCTGAACATTGTCGCAATGATGGCAAACATACCCATGATAGAGATGGGAACCCAGACATAAAGACTGCCGAAAGATTCGGAAGATCGCTTGGCATCCCCTGCAAGGACGATACGGATATCAGGATACCGGGCTTTCAGTTCTTTGAACAGCCCGCCTTGCAAGCTGGATGTTACTTCACCGGCAACTGTTTTCGCTATGTTGACCTTGGCGGAAACCATGATCTGCCTGAATCCGTCTTTCCGGTTTATAGTCGAAAATCCAGGTGCATAGCTCCAATTGGCAACCGCAGAAAGAGGAACCCAGGTGTCATTATTGACGTTAACCATAAAATCACGGATGCTGTCACGGCTCTGCCTTTCCTCCGCAGCTAATCTCACATTGACTTCAATTTCATCATTTCCCCGCTGGATCTTAACGGCTTCCACGCCGTAATATGCCCCGTAAACCTGAGATGCCAGGTCTGAAAGGCTTAAACCCATATATTCGGCTTCTCTTTTTAATGTGAGTGTCAATTCATTCTTACCCGGCGAATTGTCGGAATAGACCTGGGAAACCCCATCAATGGTTTTAAGCTCTGCCATTACCTGATCGGCTGCTGCATTGATATTGTCCAGGGCTTCCCCCTGAATGCAGATTTCAATGGGTGCTCCTGGAGGGCCGCCTCCTGAAGCACTGAAATCAAGGGTTTGAACCCCGATGATTTCGCCAGCAGCTTTTTCCCAGGCAATGATAAAAGCTTCAGAATGAACTCCGCTTTCCTCCGGGTCAAGCAAGGTGACCCGCAGCCCGCCGATATGGGGGGATGCCGATCTCGAACTTGCCATTTTTGTCCCGGCCCCCTGGCCGATGGTGGCAAGGGTGTTTTCAATCAGAGGTTTATCTGATCTGGACAAAATGGCATCGGCTGCTGTCCCGGCTGCGGCTTCCAGTCGTTCCACCGCTTTTTGAGTCACGGCAAAGGGCGTACCTTCTGGAAATTCCACAGAAGCGGTAACGATACTGGATGCTTTTTTAGGAAATACATTGAACTTGATCACTCCGCCGGTCACAAGCCCGGTACATAACAAGAGGGCTGCAATACACAAACTGGCAAACAGATAGCGATATTCTACACACCGTTTCAGGAGCGGCAGGTAGACTTTTTGGGCTGCCCATTCCATGCTGTTTACTGTGAAGCTGTGAAATCTTTCAATAACAGACAGGACAGGATTCCTTTTGACGGAAGGTTTGCTCATATCTTTTAAGTCCGACAAATGGGCGGGCAGCATGACCGCACACTCCAACAGCGAGATCGCCAGGCAGGCAACTACAGCCGTGGGCAGGGCCACAATGAATTTTCCCATAACACCGTCAATATTGTACAAAGGGAAAAAAGCCACAATGGTGGTCAGAACGGCAGCCAGAACCGGCATCCCCACTTCCGACACGCCATTTACCACCGCATCAAGAGGTGAGGCTCCTTTTTTCCGATGATAAAAGATAGCTTCGCCTACTACAATGGCATCGTCTGCCACAATTCCCAGTACCATGATCAGCCCGAAAAGGGTGATCTTGTTAAGGGTTATCCCTGCAAAATATACAATGGCCAACCCGCCAAGCAGTGATACGGGAATGCCCATACCGGCCCAGAAGGATATTTTGGTATCCATGAACAGCCACAGCAGGATAAATACAAGCACAAGCCCCATCACAGCGTTTGAAAAAAGCGTATATAGATTTGCTCTGGTGCTTTCCGTGTTGTCGGAAAGGATGATCATCTCAGACCCTTCAGGAAGCGCCGCATTCTTCTCCACCTGATATTGACGAACCCGATCCGCTATTTTGATGGTATCTTCGTCCCCCGCAAGGACATTAAGAAGGACTGAAGGTTGGCCGTTGGTCTTGATGGACAGATTGTTTTCTGTGAATCCGTCTTTGATTTCGGCGATATCCTTCAGGTAGAGTGTCTGTCCGTTTTTCCCTTTGATGACTTTAATGTCGGCAAGTTCGCTGCCGGTATATTTTCTGCCCACAGTACGCAGACGGATTTCCTGATCTTTGGTCTTAATGGTTCCGCCGGATCTGTTCAGGCTGCTTTTTGCTATAATTCCCGCCACTTTATCAATTGTGAGGTTGTATTTCAAAAGGCTTGCCTGGGAGATTTCAACGGTGATTTCATAAGACCTTGTCCCTGCGATATTAACCTGGCTGACATCGGGCAGGCGGCAGATCTCTTTTTTTACGGTATCTGCCCATTCCTTTAAATTTGCTTCGGACATTTGGCTTATCAGGGCAAGGCTGAGTACTGATTTCTGCTTCTGGGGCCTGACAATGGATGGTGTTTTAGCGTCTTCAGGGAAGTCATTGATGCTGTCCACTTCATTGCGTACCCGCTCTAAAAGGCTATCCGGGTCATATCCGTCGATCACCGTTATCACTGTACGGGACATGCCCTCGGAAGATGTGGAGATATATTCGTCAATGCCTTCCAGGCCGTCAATGGCATCTTCAATTTTTCTGGAAATGCCTTCTTCGATCTCTTCCGGGTCTACACCGGGACAGGAAACACTGATATCTATCGTATCCATAGTAATTGCGGGCATGTCCTCTCTGACCATGAGAAACGCTGAGAGTATGCCTGCAATGATAATGGTTGTCATGAGCAGGTTGGCAAATACACGATTTTGGGCGAATGCTTTAATGATGGTATTCATATTCTGCCTCTCTTGTCGGCTGCAGATGATTCAAGCAGTTCACTGGAATTGAGAATATCCAGCCGTGTATTTTCAAGAGGGTTGGCCAATGGGGTGGTGATGATCAGATCCTGGGGTTGAAAGGCTCCTGAAATATAGATGTAATCACCGTTTTCCATGACTTTGGTGACAGGCAGCGTCTTCAGTTTCTGATCCCTGGATAGAAAGACCGTATTGTTCGAATTGAATGCCGAAGCTGGAATTTTTATCGCATTCATTACCGGTTTTCCCGTAAGATGTACCTTGCAGAACATACCGTCCATCAAGGGAATGGATTCCCCGGTGATGCCGGGATCATCCAGGTCAACCCGTGCTGCAAGATAGAGTGTTCTGGTATTGGAATCATATTTTACAGCTCTGTGAAGAGTCCCGGAAAGGACAGCAGTTATATTACCAGTGACTGTTTCTACACGGCACTCAATATTTTTTAAGCCAGCAAGCAAGGTTGTGTTTCCAGATATTTCCCTCAATCCCAGGACTTCAAATGCATCTTTGTCGCTTAACGGAACCTGAATTTCAAGGATTCGGTCATCGGCCAGAATCATGGCCAGAGTTCCCATGCCAATATAAGTACCTGTTTCAATTGAGATATCTTTAACCCGACCACTGAAAGGGGCTGTGAGTCGGCAGCGCTTCACATTTAACCGGGCAGATTTCAGATCCGATTTTGCTCCGGCCAGATTGCTTTTTGCTTCAGCAATCATAAGAGGGTAAAGCGCAATGGATTTAACCAGGTTTTTTTCTGCATCCAGAAGGGAATTATAGCCTTGTTCGGCTTTTTCAACGGCAGATAAAGTGCCGACCCGTTCTTTTTCATAAAGAGTTTTCAGGCTTAAATATTCTGCATTGGCAAGCTTTGTGTTCTGCCTGACCGTAGAAAGACGGCCCTGATCCTTTTCATGGGAGACTTTGAGCTGTTCAATCTGGTTTTTCTGGAGTTTGACCTGTATTTCGGCCTTTTCCGCCTTGATCTTATAGTCGGTTGCATCAATTTTAAAAAGAGTTTCCCCTTTTTGCACCATCCCTCCCTGGTCAAGTGCTTTGTGTTTCTCAATGATTCTGCCTGAAACCTGTGGGCTGATCTCAATGACATGAACCGGGTTGGCCTGGCCGTAACCGGTTACGGAAAGCGAAATATCCTGTTTTACAGCCGCTATGGCTGCAACGGACATTGTTTTGGGTTTTGTTTCCTTTGGGGCGTGTATTTTCCTGGATTCTGCCATCCGGTTCATACCTATGACACCTCCTGTAATGATCAGAAAACAGGTTATGGCCAAGATGATTCTTCTTACGAGTTGTTGATAGGATGTCTTTTTTTTCATTTGTCCGGGCTCCTTTTCGTTTATTTTGGATAAAGTATGAATTAGAGCGCATCAAATGAATGTGAAGTAAACGTGAAATAAACGTGAAAAATAAAAAAAGTAACAAATTGTGCGTAATTTCATATTCCTGCTGGTATCGGGTCAATTCAGCCGGGGAGGGCATCTTTGCGAATTGTGTCGGTTTTCCCCGCTTTGTCGTGCCTCTGAAATGTCATTGGTCATCCGCTCCCTCAAGAGAAATATCTAGTTTGTCAGCCAACTCCGACAGAACGGAGAACGCCTTTTGCGTATCCAATGCTGGCACGGATTTTTTCAGTATCATTTTTTCCTCATGGAATTCGGCATCCGGGAGAAGAGGCAATAAGGTATCTGGAAGTTCCCATGCGCGTAAACGTTTCTTTTTCAGGAGGGAATACATTTCTTTCATAACCTGTTCGATCCGGGGCATGTCAGCTATTTTCCTGTTTTCTTTCAAAGCCGGCATAGCCTTTTTTTCTTCTGATTCCAGGCTTTTCAGTGAGGTGATGAGAGTTGTCAACTTCTGCTCGAATGCTTCTGTAAGAGTTTGGATATTCTCCGCTTTTTCCTGTTTCAGAGCTGCATCCAGTTCCTGTGACGCAAGAAATAGATCATCAGCACATAAATTGCCTGAAATTCCTTTGATGCTGTGAATCAGCCTCTGAGCATCGCGGATGCGGCCCTCATCCAGAAGTTTTCGGAAATCATCTGCTGCCTGTCCATATTTTTCTAAAAAACTTTGCAGAATTCTTCTGATAAGCTTTTCATTGTATCTGAGCCGTTTTGCTGCCGCTTCCAGGTTTATGCAGGGCAGGACAGACAGGAAATTTGACGGCATTTCAGGGATAATCTTTTGTCGGGTCACTTTGTCTTCAAGGATATCTCTTTTTCCGGGTTTTATCCATTTGCAGAGAATAGCGTACAAATGCTGTTCGTCGATTGGTTTTGTTGTATATTCGTTCATACCTGCATCCATACATTTCTCCCGATCCCCTTTCATGGCATGGGCGGTCATGGCTATGACGGGCAGGTTTTTACACCACGGGATATTCCGTATAATTCGCGTAGCTTCATACCCGCCCATCTCCGGCATCTCAATGTCCATAATTACAGCATCGTATAAGTTTCCAGCATCATCTGCCCCGGTTCTCACCATTTCCACCGCTTCCAGACCGTTTTTTGCCACCTCCGTGATCAGCCCGGCTTCCTCCAGCAGGGCCAAAGCAACATCCCTGTTTATTTCGTTGTCTTCTACCAGCAGAATTCTGGCTCCCATGATGCCAGCGAGAGCTTTTGAACCGACTTCTTCTATTTCAGTGTTCTCTCTTGGCACCAGAACATCCTCTTGACCGAAAACATCCATAACGGAGTTGAACATCGCAGACGAACTGACAGGTTTGTAAAGAAAAGCGTCTATTCCGATTTTTTCGGTTTTTGTCCGTTGAAAAACATCTTCGCGTCCGTACATGGTCACCATGATGATTTTGGGCATGGAGCCTTTTTTCATGAACACAGGATCGCTTCTGATCCGCCGGACAACCTCGAATCCGTCCATAACCGGCATCTTCCAGTCCAGAAGAATCATGTCATAGGGTTTATGAGACAAGGCGTTTTTGAGTATGTCAAGGGCTTTTTCCCCTGAATCCGCTACGGTTATCTGAAAGCTGTCAAACGCTTCGAGCATATCCTTGAAAATGATCCGCGCCGCTTCGTTGTCATCAATCACCATCACTTTCAGCCCTCTCACATCTTTGGGAGCGAGCAGAGTATAACGCTTTTCCTCAGATTGAAGCGCAAAAGGAAGGGTGAAAAAAAAGGTGCTTCCCTTCCCTTTGACGCTTTCCGCCCATATCCGCCCCTTCATCAGGTCAACCAGTTGCAGGCAGATAGACAGTCCCAGTCCCGTGCCTCCGTATTTCCGTGTCACGGAACCGTCCGCCTGGGTGAAGGGGTGAAACAGGTTTTCGATCTGTTCGGGAGAAATTCCGATACCAGTATCCCGAACAGAGAAAAGAAGTTTTACCCATTCCGACCCGTTTTCAGTCCACGGCTTGCCAGCCACCTGAACTTTAAGGATAATTTCACCCTTTTCCGTGAATTTGACCGCATTGCCCATCAGGTTGATGAGAATCTGATTCAGTCGGAGAGGGTCACCTGTAAGAGACAGAGGAACCGCTTTGTCAATGAGATAAAACAATTCGACCTTTTTTTCTGCAGATCGCTCTCCTACGATATCGGCGACTTTATTGATAACATGGTTCAGCATAAAATCCCTGGTATCAATCGTAAATTTCCCCTCCTCGATTCTGGAAAAATCAAGGAGATCGTTGATTATATAGAGGAGATGATTGGACGATTCGCGGACTTTTTTCAGATGACTGTCCTGCCGGGATGTCAGATCTGATTTAAGAATCAGATTGGTCAGACCGATAATGCCGTTGAGCGGTGTTCTGATTTCATGGCTCATCCTGGCAAGAAATTGGCTTTTGGCTTTGCTGGCGGCATTTGCTTGTTCTGTGGTTTCAGCCAGTTTTTTAGTTCTTTCATCCACCAGTTCTTCCAGGCGGGCGTTTAGAATGGCCAGTTTTTTTTCCGCTTTTTTCCGCTCGTAAATTTCATTTTTCAACTCTTCATTCGCTTTTCTGATAATCCCGAGATCCCTGTACGACCGCAGAGAAGATATGATGGCCGTAAAAAGCTTCTGTGCCGTCAGTTCGGTTTTTGTCTTGTAATCGCTTATATCGTATTCGATAATGACTTTTTTTTCAGGTGCTTTCCCCGGCTGCCCTGTTCTCAGGATAATACGCACAAAACGATTTCCCAGCTCTTCCCGGATATGGCGAACCAGTTCAAGGCCGGCATGATCTGTCTCCATCACAACATCGAGCAGGATGATAGCGGTATCGGGATGCTTTATGATCAGACGTTTTGTCTCTTCCGCTGAAAAGGCATTTAAAAACCTGACTCCCCGATCCTCGAAAGAAAAGTCTCCGAGTACCCTCATTGTCGTCTCATGAACAGCATTTTCATCATCGACAATCATGATTTTCCACGGAGCCAGATTCTTACCTGTGAATGCGTCATCCATGAGTTCGTCATCGAAAATAAATTTCTCGTCTCTGTCATTCATCGTTCATTCCCCGTTTCATATTTCATGATCTCCGAGTTTAAATCGCAAAATTTCATCTTTATCAGAAAGCTTGTGCCTTTACCAGGAGCGCTGTTGCATTTTATCTGTCCGCCCAGGGTCTGTGTCACCAGATTGTAAACAATATGCATTCCCAGTCCTGTTCCGCCTCGGCTGCGATTTGTGGTGAAGAAAGGATCGAAAATCTGTCTGGCGGTTTTTTCATCCATTCCCCTGCCATTGTCACTGTAACAAAACAGGAGTTCGTCTTTCTCTGTCGTCACATCGAAGCGAATCTCCCTTTTTTCGATTCCATCAAAACCGTGAATCAGGGAATTTGTGACAAAATTGGCGATGATCCGGGAAAATGCCCCGGGATAAGATGCAATTTCCAGATCTTCCGGGCAATTCACGATAGTCGTATGCGAAGCTTTTTTGTATTTTGGGTCCAGACTGAAAAGTATCTCGCAGATATACGATTTCAATGCGAATTTTCGCTTCTCATCTATCGACTGGTCCACGGCCACCTGCTTGAAACCAGCGATCAATTCAGCTGCCCGTTCCAGATTGCTGAGAATACTGTTCGCTGACCCGGTTGCGTTCTTGATATATTTTTCAAAATCGGAACGTTTCAGGCTTCCGGAATTGTAAAGTTCGGAAAATTCCCTGGTTTTTTCGTCCAGAAACGATGCCTCCGTAACGCCGATTCCGACGGGCGTGTTGATCTCGTGGGCCACGCCTGCTACAAGACCGCCCAGCGATGCCATCTTTTCTGACTGCACGAGATGTTCCTGAGTTTTTTTGAGGTTTTCCAGCGATTCCTGCAACTGCACGGTTCGTTCCGCGACTTTCTGTTCCAGATTGTTCACCAGATCCCTGACCTGTGCGGCAAGGTCTTTCATATTGATATGGGATTTAACCCGGGCAATGAGTTCATTTTTCATGAACGGTTTTGTCAGATAGTCATTTCCCCCTGCGTCAAAACCCGCCATCAGATCCTCGACCCGGTTTTTAGCTGTCAGCATCACCACCGGAAGTTCGTCAGGTTTGTAACTGTTCCTCAGATGACGACACACTTCGTAACCTGACATTCCGGGCATCATGACATCCAGGAGAACGAGGTCGAATTCCTCAGCGTTTTCAACAGTATCGAGTGCTTCTCTGCCGCCAGAAGCCAGGGTGACCGAATAGTGTGCCGAAGTGAGCTGATTCTTCAGAACCTGAAGGTTGACCGGTTCGTCATCGACCACCAGGATTCTGCACAAAGAACCGCGGCAGAGATCTTCCGGTGAAACGTCCGTGACAGCAGATTCCTCCGCAGTTTCTCTGTATCCGATTTCCTTCGTCTGTATCGATATTCCAGCCACAGGAGTATCTCGTTCGAGAATATCCGCAGCCTGTAATGATTCGGCCTTGCCTTTGGAAATCGGCAGCGTAAAGGTGAAGTGCGAGCCTTTTTTCGGGACTGACTCCACTCGAATCTGTCCACCGTGCAGTTTCACCAGGTTTTTAGTGACAGCCAGCCCCAGGCCGGTTCCGCCATATTCCCGCGATGTCGAACCATCAGCCTGCTCAAAGGATTCGAATATTCTGTCAAGTTTTTCTTCCGGAATACCAATTCCGGTGTCGGATACGGTGACAGCGAGATATTCGCCCTGAACCTGAGCGGAAACAGAGACAATGCCCGTATCGGTAAATTTAACGGCATTGCCCACCAGGTTGTAAAGAATCTGCTGCACCCGGTCTTCGTCGGCCTGAGTTGCGGGAATATCAGGCTCAATCTCGTTGACAAGCTCAATCTCTTTATTGCCTGCGCTCGTCCGGGACAGGGCAAGAACCACATCGGTCACAGATCGCATGTCCAGCGGCTTTGTCCGAAGCAAAAGCTCATGATGTTTCAGTTTTGAAAAATCGAGTATGTCGTTGATCAGATTGTTGAGCCTGCGTCCGCTGGTGGCGATGAGTGAAAGATTGTATCGCTGTTCTTCTGTCAACTGCCCGAGATATCCGTCCATCAGCGAATCAGCTATGCCGACGATGCCGTTCAGGGGAGTTCGCAGTTCATGGGAAGTGTTGGCAAGAAATTCGTCTTTGACCTTATCCAGTTGCCGCAGTCTCTCAGCTGCCCTGCGTTCCTGGGCTGCAATTGTCTGCTGCTGTTCCAGCTTGTTTTTATGATGACGCAAAAATGCAAAAACCAGAGAAGCGGTTGCCATAAGATAAAGAGCATAGGCCCATGGCCTTTTCCAGGGCGGCGGCATGACCGTTATACGGATCGAAGCCCCTTCTTCATTCCAGATGCCGTCATTGTTCGATCCTTTCAGTTTCAGGATGTATGATCCTCCGGGAATATTGCTGTATCGTCCAAAGGGGTTTGTTCCGGAATAATACCAGTCTTCGTCCGCGCCTTCGAGCATATACGCATATTGATTTTTCTCAGGTCTGGTATAGTTCAGGGCGGCAAACTGGAACTCGAAGAAGTTGGCAGTCCAGTCCAATGTGACCTCTTTGAGTTTTTCAGGGGCCATACCCAGATCCGCATCCTCACCGCCCTGCCTGAAAGATGTCAGCATCACAGGAGGGACATACGGATTGTCAGTGATATCCTCGGGGTAAAAACTGTTAAGCCCGCCTCCTCCGCCAAACCACATTTTGCCGTCTTTTGTCTTATAGCTTCTCCAGAAAGCATTATCCTGCAACCCGTCGCTTTTCGTATAGACCGTCACCACGCTTTCCGTTTCTATGTTGAATTTTATAAGACCGATATCGCTTGCGCCTATCCAGAGATTACCGTCGTTGTCCTCCTGTATGGTATGGTTGATGCCGACAGCCGGAAATCCGTTTTTTTTATTAAAATGTCTGAATTTACCTGTTTTCCGGTCGAATTTGTCCATACCGTTTTCAAAGCCCGCTACCCAGAAATTTCCGAACGAATCCTCGAAGACGCAGGAATTTTTGTTAAAACCGATACTGTCCGGATTATCCGGGTCGTGTTTGTAACGAGCAAAGGTTTCCGTTTTCTTATCGAATCTGCTGAGACCTCCGAAGGTGGATGCCCACAATGATCCCTTTCCGTCATCCCAGACCGACCATACAGCGCCCGGGGTTATACTGGCAGGATCATCCGGGGCATGGATGTAGTGGGTGAAAATTTCAGTGTTTTTATCGAATTTCTCAAGCCCGCTGGACGAAACGATCCAGAGGATGCCAGGATTGTCCCTGTCTTCAATGATGGTATCTCCGTTTGATGTATTCACCATTATGCTGTTCGGATCATTCGGGTCGTGTACATAATGCTTTATCGGTTTCATTTTTTCCATATCGAATCTGGTCAGGATTCCTCCTATGTTTAAAATCCAGACATCGCCGACACTGTCCTCTAACATCGCAATTGCACAAGGTCCCATTGAGGGATCTATTTCTTTATACGGATGGTGGGTTAATTTCCCGGTTTTCCTGTCGAGCAGGTCAAGCCCGCCCATAACCGAAATCCAGAATATTCCTCTGCTGTCTTCGAGCATGACCAGCACCGTATTACTGAAAAGGCTGTCAGGATTGTTCGAATCATGCTGATAAAGCATGAGCTTGCGGCTGTTTTTATCATATTTGTCAA
>JAUCGE010000381.1 GCA_030377965.1 Desulfobacterales bacterium HSG16 | reverse complement strand
ACAATCGCCCGGTAGAAATCAAAGAAATTGCTGAAAAGCTGAATGTTCCAAAGAAAGCTGTTGAAGAAAAAATCGAAAAACTCTACCAGGCCGATCTGGTCTATCGGAGTGCTGCAAGATTTTATACGTTCAACGACATCTGCCTGATGCGTTATATTAAATTTGTCTATGAAAAAGATCTTACGGGAATTGATGACATTGATCTGAGTCAGCAGAATATTTTCAACAACTTAAAAGGCCGGTTCCTTGAAATTGTTGTACAGGTTACAATGATGAAATTCAGTCATGAAACAATCGACGGAAAACTCCTGGGAAAAACTGGCAGAATCAAAATGCCGTTATTTCAATTCGTGGATACCCGTCACGTCAAAGGCTCGAAAACCAGAACATTTCAGATTGATGTATATGGAAGAGAGCCTGTAAGGGGAAAGGATCTGATCTGGCTCTGTGAATGTAAATATACCAAAGCAAAGATGGGAATTGGGCAGGTAAAGAAACTGGAAAATGCAGCCAAAGCCGTAAAACAGGAAGCAGAAGATACTGAAAGAGCAGTTCCTCAAATTCAGATGTGGCTGGTTTCTACCGGCGGATTTACTGAAGAAGTCATTGAATATGTGAAACTCAGGGAAGATATTTATTGCTCCGATCATGAGGGCATAAACGGTATTTTTCGAGAATATGGCGGAAATTACAATATTCCCATTTTCACGAGAGAATAAGGAGAATGACCATGTATGATGGTAAGATACTGCCTGTTGAAGAAATGGTAGAATACGAAGAATTTACGGATCGAGTGGAAATCCTGCGTGAACTGGATGGATGGGTGAAAAATATTCAGCTCATGATCTCGCCAAGCACGGCTCTTATAGCGCCTCGAAGGATGGGAAAAAGCGTTTTGCTGGACAGGCTGGTCAACACCGTATTTTTCAAACCCGAATATCGGGTTGCCCCTTTTTATTTTCGGATGAAACAGGAGGAAAGGACTTTACGGGGTTTTCTTCTGGAACATGCCACCACTTTTTTCCGTCAATTTATTGCATATTGTGTTCAGGAGCCTTTGTTATACAACAATGCCGATATAAAATTGGAACAATTGCTTGAATATCCCGCAAAACATGATGCAGTCGATCTGGCGAAACAATTTATCGAAGCTTTTCTAAATCGTTATAATGACAATCGTTACGACGATGATGCCAACAAATGGGATGCTTTTGTCACCGCTCCCGAACGACTGGCTTCATATTCCGGGATCAGGGTGGCAGTCATCATTGATGAATTTCAGGACATGAAGTTTTATGTCCACGATGTGGATAAAAGCGAATTGGAACGTCTCAGAAAAGAACGCATTATCAATCCCTGTCTGTTAGGCATGAATCTGACCGCCTCCTACGGCAGGCAGGCCCAGAGCCGCAAAGCTCCGATGCTTGTATGCGGGTCAGCGGTGACACTGATATTCCAAACTGTGATGGGCGGAGCGCTGGGAGGGAGATTCGATTTTACATATTTAAAACCCTTTTCAGTTCCAGATGGTGCGGCTTTGCTCCGCAGCCTCCTTGATATTTATG
>JAUCGE010000090.1 GCA_030377965.1 Desulfobacterales bacterium HSG16 | reverse complement strand
AAAGGCAGGATTCGATTTTGAGTTTTTTTCTTCCGCCTATGATAAAAAAGTTCGCCAGCGGAATACTTGTTCTTTTTCTCTGCACCTGGTGTTTCGGACTCGGTGTGTGGGTAGGAAGAAGAAACGTCACCGTTGAAGCGCCTATAGCCGATATTCAGGACAAGCTTGTGTCTTTAAAAGATGCTGACATTGAGCAGCAGAAGAAAAAGTTTAAAAAAGATGCCAGAGATTTCAGCGGAAAACAACCGGAACTTGGATTTCATGAAAGTTTAAAAAAAAATGGCCGTACTTTCAGGCATGAAATGCCGCATGCAGATACAGAATCTGATGCTGATCGAAAATATCCTGAAAAAAAGCCTTCTGTTCAAAAAAATCGGCTATCTGAAAAAAAATCGACTGAAACTGATCTGGCAGGTAGCCGAAATGCAGGACTGGAAAAAGCTTCTAATACCAGTCAGGATGAACTGCCTGATGAGAAAAAGAAGCTGACCATCCAGGTTGCTTCGTTTCAAGACCCGTCCGATGCCAATCGACTGTTAGAAGAACTTGAAGGTAAAGGATACAATGCATATGTGGCAATCGGTTCAGTAAAAGGAAAAGGCATCTGGTACAGGGTCCGGGTCGGTTATTATGAACGCAGAGTCCATGCCAGACCTGTGATCAAACGTCTCAAAAAAGCGAAATACAGACCTTTTCTGATGAACGTTGACACATCACATTAGATGAAAAAAAAAATATGAGAATACAAATTTGCGTTATGTATTCTCATGTAAAAATTTGGGACATAAAAACAAGAGGTAACAATGAAAATAGCGAAACAGGAAGTCATTCATGTGGCAAATCTTGCCCGTCTTGATCTGGATGAACAATCAGTGGATAAATTCGCGGGCCAGATCGACACTATTCTCGAATATATCGCACTTTTGAACAAAGTGGACACAAAAGGTGTAAAGCCCACATCCCATGCTATTTCACTTACCAACGCTTTCAGAGAAGATAAGGTCGGAGAACATCTGGGCAGGGATGATGCCCTGCTCAACGCGCCTGAAAGAGATGACGAGAATTTCATAGTCCCCAAGATAATCGGCTGATAAGGAGATAATGCCAGATGAATTTGTACGAACTTACCATCAAAGAAGCTGCCAGCCTTCTTGGAAAAAAAGAGATATCATCGAAAGAATTGACACGTTCTGTAATAGATAGAATAAATGCTGTTGAAAACAAGATCGATGCATTTATTACCATCACCGAAGAACTTGCCATGAAACAGGCAGAAGAAGCGGATGCCGCAATCTCAAAAGGCGATATCATGCCGTTGACGGGTATTCCAATGGCCGTAAAAGATCTGTTGTGTCTAAAAGGTATCAAAACGACCTGTGGCTCTAAATTTCTGGAAAATTTTGTTCCTCCCTATAATGCCACGGTAATGGAAAAACTTCAGAAACAGGGAGCCGTGATTGTAGGCAAGCTCAACATGGATGAATTTGCAATGGGCTCCACCAATGAAAACTCAGGGTTCAAGCCAGTAAGAAATCCCTGGGATTTAAGCCGGATTCCGGGTGGTTCAAGCGGAGGATCAGCAGCTTCGGTTGCAGCCGATATGTGCCTGGCATCTCTTGGTTCGGATACCGGCGGATCAATCAGGCAGCCTGCCTCCCATTGCGGAATAGTAGGACTTAAGCCCACCTACGGCAGAGTATCAAGGTTCGGCCTTGTCGCATTTGCCTCTTCTCTGGATCAGATAGGGCCTTTGACGAAAAACGTGTCCGATTGCGCTGCTGTCATGAACGCCATTTCAGGTTATGATCCAAAAGATTCCACTTCCGTACCAAAAGATGTCCCGGATTATACCGCATGTCTTGGCCAGGATATTGCCGGGATGAAAATCGGAATTCCCGTCGAATATCAGTCGAGTGAAGGGCTTGATCCTGATGTTGAAAATGCCGTAAGCAAGGCTGTAAAAACCCTTGAAGGCATTGGGGCTGAATGCGTGGAAGTCTCTTTGCCCCACACTTCCTATGCGGTTGCAGCTTATTATGTGATAGCACCGTCTGAAGCCAGTTCAAACCTGGCAAGATATGACGGGGTAAGATACGGTATAAGAGACAAAGATCAGACAGATCTGATAAAAATGTATCGGAGCAGCCGATCAGACGGATTCGGGCAGGAGGTACAGCGGCGTATCATAATAGGAACATATTGCCTTTCAGCAGGATATTATGACGCTTATTATGGCAAAGCTTCCGAAGTGCGAACCCTTATCACCCAGGATTTTGAAAAAGCCTTTGAAACCTGTGATGCTATTGTCTCTCCGGTAGCCCCGACTCCAGCTTTTCCCATAGGCCAGAACAGCGATGATCCGCTCACGCTTTACCTGTCGGATATTTTTACTTTATCGGCCAACCTGGCAGGCATTCCGGGCATGTCCGTACCCTGTGGATTTTCCAGAGACGGGCTTCCAGTCGGACTTCAGATCATGGGAAAACATTTTCAGGAGGAAAAGCTGCTCAAAATTGCCCATAGCTACGAGCAGGCAACAGATTTTCATAAGAAAAAGCCGTCATTATGATAAGGCAGCTTAATCATAATTTATAAGGGATTTTCGGCATCCTTCATATTCGTCCAAAAGTAATTTACACTTTTTCTTATTCTGGCTTGTTTTTTATTGCCTCATTTTGTCTGAATCAGGATTCTCAGGATTAAAGGATTTTCAAGATTTTCAAATGCTAATCCTGTTCATCCTTTAATCCTGAGAATCCTGATTCAGACATACGGAAAGTGTAAACTACTGAATGAAGGATGCCGGATTTTCCAATAATGGAATTTTCCAATAAACAAAATATGGTAGGGCGGGGTTCCGTCCCCGCCATCTTTTAAAGGAGCAATCATGAACATTAATCTCCAGGGCGAAAGTCTGCGGAAAGCCGTCAAATGGATTTCTAACGAAAAAAAATATGGCAGACGCGATGACGTGATAGTTCTTGCCAGCGAAGCCAGTGCAAAATTCGATCTGTCTCCCAAAGACTCGGAGTTTTTGCGCCGCTTCGTTCTGGAAGAGGATTAATCTGAATTGTCCGTAATAAAAATACTCCCGGAAATCCTGTCAAACAAGATAGCGGCAGGCGAGGTTGTGGAAAGACCTGCGTCCATAGTCAAAGAGCTTGTTGAAAACAGCCTTGATGCAGAAAGTACGCGCATAACCGTCGAGATCGAAAAAGGCGGTAGATCCCTTATTCGTATTTCTGATAACGGCATAGGCATGGCCCATGATGACGCGCTTTTGTCCATCGAACGATATGCCACAAGCAAAATCTACAGGGATGAAGACCTTTTTTCCATCAAAACCCTCGGATTCAGGGGAGAAGCCCTGCCCAGCATAGCCTCAGTATCAAAATTTGTCGTGGAAACCCGCACATCAAGCTCTGACACAGGTGTTCGTATTCAGGTGGAAGGCGGCAGGCTCAAAGATGTAACAGAAGCAGGTGTTCCTGCTGGTACGATGATTACGGTCAAAGATCTTTTTTTCAACATCCCTGCCCGCCGAAAGTTTTTGAAAACTGTGAATACTGAAATGGGCCACATAGCCGACACCATCGCCAGCATGGCACTTGGCTGGCCCAATGTTAGGTTTCGACTTATTCATAATCACAAGGTCATAAAAAACTGGCGCGAAACATCTGACCCCAGAGAAAGAGTGGCAGATGTCCTGGGAACCGATGTAATAAACGAATTGATTTCCATAGAACATGACGAAAATTCTGACCTGCCAGGTTCGAAAGTTTCCGGCCCGAAAATTTCTGGATGGATAGCGTCCGGCAGGGTGACACGAACCACGTCCAGGGGAATTTATCTTTTTGTCAACAACCGATATGTAAAAGATAAAACTCTGGTACACGCATTGTTCGAAGGATACGGAAACCGGCTGATGAAAGGAAAATATCCTCTGGCAGTAGTCTTTGTTTCCGTGGATGCCAGCAAGGTGGATGTAAATGTGCATCCAGCCAAAACCGAAGTTCGGTTCGTGGAACAGAGAAAGGTTCACGACTGCCTTTCTTCTGCAATATCCGATGCGCTCCAGAAATCAGATGTACCCAGATGGTCGAAAAATCCGGAATCTTCGTTTGAATCTGATGACGATCCTTTTGCTCTTCCAGAAGAGGCTCCGCCGCCGATGGGCAGGCCAGTAGATTTTCCGGCAGATTTTCCGCCAGGTACTTTGCCAAATGCTTCAACAGGCACGCATCCCAGCTTACAGCCTGACATCTCATCCGGTATTTCAGCCGATACCCCGGCAAATATTTCGGATCAGGTTTCAGGTCAGGTTTCGGAAACAAGACCTCAGTTTCAATTTCCGGAATCAGAGGTGGTGATAGTTCCCGGAATACAGCCTCAAAACAGAACACAGCCTCAAAACAGGTTTCCCCAGGAAAGAAAATCTTATAGCGATCCGAAAGGGTTTTCCCGACCCGGTTATATGCCGGAAAAAAAAATACCACAGAATAAACCTGCCGTAAAAAAAGAAAGATCGGAACAGGAAAGACCGGAACAGGAAAGACCGGAACAGGAAAAATTGTGGGAAACGGATCGTTTCAGAGATCTGCGTATAATCGGCCAGTTCGGAGGCACTTACATCATCTGCGAGTCTGAAGAAGGACTGGTTTTAATCGATCAGCACGCAGCACACGAAAGAATTGTGTTCGAACAATTAAAAGCCGGGCAAAGTGAAAAAGGAGCAGCATCCCAAGGCTTGCTGGTTCCGGAAACCTTCGAGCTTGGATTCCGGGAATCTGGTATTCTGGAAAGCCTTATTCCCGAATTTGCAAAAGCAGGGCTTGAAATAGAACCCTTTGGAGACAACACTTTTGTGGTCAGGGCAGTACCCGCCCAGCTTGGCGAAAAGGAACTCAAGCCGCTGATCCTGGAAATTGTCGAAAAAGCAGCCCTAACCGGTATAGCGCAAGGACTTGATGAGGCATTTGATGAATGCCTTAAAATCATTGCATGTCATAGCGCCATCAGGGCAAACCAGTCTCTTTCCGACGAACAGATCAAAGGGCTTTTATCAGGAATGGATTCCTGCAAAAACCCTTCTTATTGCCCCCACGGCAGACCCACATGGGTCAGGTGGACTCGCAACGCTCTCGAAAAATCTTTTAATCGTGTATAGTTTCTGTGGATTATCATGCTAATCATATCCATCATGATTATCTGCGGTTCAAAACCGAGTAAAAGGAGATCAAAGCTCGCTTTGTCTTCAGCAAAACAACCATTATTGACATAAAAATGAATTTGCTTTATGATTAGCCAATGGAACAAAACAGTAAAAACGAAACCAAACAGGACAAAAGCGATCCCGGTTGGCACAGGTGGTTCGGAAGTCTGTTCAAAGAAATACTGACACCCCTTGGTCTTGATGTACAGACGGAAATGTTCGTGATGACAGATCCGCCCCGTGTGGATGTCGTGATTATACGAAAACCAGTGAAGGAATGGACAAAAGAACAATTGATGTTTCTGCCGGACGGTATCAGAGCAGCAGGGCAGGGCATGTCATCATCGAATTCAAACATACCGAATCTCTTGATAAAGATACATTCTGCAAAGTTCTGGGGTACAGGGTTTTTTATAAACAACATTATAAGTTGAAAGACCATGAAGTGCAGAGTTTTCTGGTAAGCTCGAAAACTCCGGCTAAAAAGACATTATCGAGATATGGCTATACACTTACAAGCCATGATGGAATTTTTGAGAGCCGTCAGGAGTTTTCGGATTTGATCACAGTGGTCTCCCTTAACGATCTGGCAGATGCCCGACATAACGCATTTGCAGGCCTTTTCGGCAGCAAGAAAAAGGCGAAGTTGAGGGCATTGGACAGGCTGGGAGCGATGACACCGGATATGATGGCTCATTTACCTGAAAAACTGATGAGGTTTATAGGTCGAATCGCTGAATTTCTGATGAGAAAAGGAGATAATAACATGGAAAAATTGACATCTGAAGAGAAAAAAACGGTTGCAAACATCCTTGATCATTGGATTGTTCCGAATTTGCCACTTGGTGAACTGCTTTCCAGATACAGTGACGATGAGGTTCTTTCCAGATACAGTCAGGAAAAGGTTCTTTCTAGATACAGTCAGGAAGAGGTTCTTTCTAGATACAGTCAGGAAGAGGTTCTTTCTAGATACAGTCAGGAAGAGGTTCTTTCTAGATATGATGCGAATGATCGTTTGAAAGGGCTTAAACCGGAAGATATTGAAGCTTACCTGAAAAGCTTGAAAAAGAATCAATGAAAAAAGAGCATGACGGAAGCCATAGAGCCAGATCATGAAAATCAAAAATACTCCTCCCGCTCTTCCTCTGTGGCATTCCCCGTCTCTCTGGAGCGAAGCCAATAATACTATTGCAGAACTCATTGATAAGAATCTGGAAAACCTGAATCAGGCAATCATGGCAGCCCATGAGATTGAAAAAAACCTCAATTCGATTTTTCCTGTCGTAAACCGCCTGTGTATGCCGACATGTCCCATGTGTCCAGATCCGTGCTGCCTGAATGCAAAAATCTGGTTCGATTTCAAGGATCTTCTTTTTCTTCATCTCCAGAGGCTTGTTATAGCGCCATCCCAGCCAATTGGAAAAATGTCGGAAACCTGTCGATACATCGGCCATCATGGCTGTACCCTCGACAGAATCGCACGGCCCTGGATGTGTACGTGGTATCTATGCCCTTCTCAGACAGGCAGATTACGGAAAGACTGTCCGTCCGAATACGACAACATCCAACGTGTTTTCAACGATATCAAGTCAGAGCGGGGAAAAATGGAAGATGGTTTTATCACTGCAATCATGCCACATTTCAGTTTTTTATGAAGGTTTAGATGGATTGTCAATATCAAGTGGAAAACGATAAGCCAGATATAATGGATAATTACGAAACCGCGCTTCATCATTATATTCCAGATTTCTCCCGCTGATTCTGATCCTGTATTTTGGAGAGTATTTATCTGCAAAAACATTCAGGCTTTTGAGCTTTCCGGATTTCCCTGATTTTACTTCAACCGGATATACATTACCGTCAATTTCACGAATGAACTCGACTTCCGATGTATTGCTCATCCATGAACAGAGATGGCCGGAACCATGGCAGATAAATTCCTGAGCAACAAAATTTTCACAGAAGGCTCCTTTGAAAGTTGTAAACAGGTCACTTCCGATATAAATACTTTTTGGGGGTATTCCTGAAAACGCGCCGAGAATTCCGATATCGAAAAAATAAAGTTTGATTCGATTTTCAGCCGTAAATGCGGAAAACGGGATCTCCCCGGAATTGGATATTTTAACCTTTATAAGAAGCCCCGCTTGGGTCAGCCAGTCAATGGATGACTTCAGTTTTGAAAAACGTCCTCCCGAGACAACCATTGAAGCCTTGAATTTGGTATTTTCCTTTGCCAGTTGAGCAGGAATGGATTCAAAAACAGCATTGATGTCATTAGCTCTTGTTTTTCCGGAATATTTCGAAAAATCGCTCATATAGGCTGTAATCAAATCCGCCTGCTTTCGCCGTACTTCTGTAAAAGCATCTAATTTTTTCCCCTTGCTGCGGCTGTATAATTTCACCACTTCAGGCAATCCGCCAACTATATAATATTCTTTCAGGCGTTTCATGAGATGATCATGAACAAGGGGCTGAACCGTATCCGGATATTTTATGGCCGAAAGCGCTTTCAACGCTCTATTATCCTGAATCGCCATGATGAATTCTTCAAATGACATTGGGTATAAATTCATAAAGGTCACTTTCCCAACCGGAAAAGGTTCTTCGGTCTGTGTAACACCCAAAAGTGAACCAGCACACACGATTCCAAGCTCCGGCATGTCTTCATAAAAATATTTCAGGCTCGTCAGCGCTCTTGGAGCATCTTGAATTTCATCGAAAAAAATAAGGTCGTTTTTAAGATCAATCGTTTTGTCCAGATAGAATTCGAGGGATTCTATAATATTGTCCGGTGACAGATCGTTCCCAAATATCGTCGATACACTTCGGTCTTTCTGAAAATTTATATTGTGAACCTGCCTGAATTCATTCCTGCCGAATTCCAGCAGAATATAAGTTTTCCCAGTCTGCCTGGCTCCCTTTAAAACAAGAGGTTTTCGATCTTCATCTGTTTTCCAGTGGAGCAGTTTTTGGTATATTGTTCGTTTCATACATTTTTTCATAGCATAAAATGTGGTTTTTTACAAATTTTCATATGAAAAAATTCTCTCTGTCAATTGCACATTCCGAAAGAACATTCCTTTTTGCTGCCAGTTTGTCCAGAATAGATCCTATTTTGCCTTGAAATGCGGAATGATATACTTTGACTGGAGACATAGATGATTTTGCGTCTGGAAATTTTCCTGTATCTGTGCTAAGACAACCCACAACAAAAACGCTTTTATCAATAAAAAATATGATCTGGTGAAAAATGTCAAATAATGTTGAAAAAGAAGATACGGCAAATCTTGGGTTTACAAAAGTAGCAAAAAGCGAAAAGGACTTGCTGGTAGCCCGTTATTTTGATTCGGTTGCACGGCAATACGATTTCATGAACACCCTTTTAAGCTTCGGGATTCATTACCTCTGGAAGCACACATCCATGAAAATGCTCCGATTGAAACCGGGTGAGAAAGTGATAGATATCTGCGGAGGAACCGGAGATCTGTCTGTAATGGCCAGAAAGGCTGTAGGAAAGTCCGGCGAAGTTTTTCTCTTTGATATCAACCGGGAAATGATGCTGGTTGGAAAATACAAATCTGTAAATTCCGAATACCGAAAGCAGATTGATCATGTACAGGGCAATGCTGAAAAACTCTCTTTTGCGGATAATACTTTTGATGCGGCAATGGTTGGTTTCGGAATTCGGAACCTGACCAATATGAAGCAGGGTTTTATCGAAATGCACAGAGTGTTGAAACCGGGCGGCAGGATGATCTGTCTTGAATTTTCCCGTCCTGTTTCCCGTATGTTTCGTTTTTTATACGACAAATATTCTTTTTATATCATGCCGCAGATAGGCAGGCTGTTCACAGGATCGCAAAGTGCCTACACTTACCTGCCCGAATCGATTCGTCTGTTTCCGATGCCTGACGAATTGTCAAAAATTTTAGAGGATATTGGTTTTATTGATGTCAGGTACAAGCGATTGACAAACGGTATTGCCGTAGTTCATGCAGGGCGGAAGAAGCAATAAATATCTGGTTTCTCTCTGGTTTGATTGTTTTTGCTACAAGGATTTCAGATTAGAATAGGATTATAAGAAAGGATTGCCACTGCCGGGGAATTTGCTGAATTGCCCGGTAAACAAAATTTTATCTGCACGTAACCCCTAAGACCTCCGAGGTTTTCAAAACTTCGGAGGTATAGGTTCAATTTGTACGCCCTTTTCTGCCTTGTCCTTCCGACAAATACGGCATCTGTCATCAGAACACATCTGGCAGGCAAAGCAGTCCTTGCAGGGGTATTTTTTCGGCTCATCCTCGTTGATTTCAGGAACATATACTTTCCCGATAAGGCCGGGCATTTTTATGAATGGCATTTTTGCTTTTCCGTTTTTTTTCTGTAAATTGCTATCCTTAACCGGTGGGCAATGCTTCGCTTTTGCCCACCCTACAACTGGAATTTAGGGGATTGTCTGGATTTTGTCATCCCCTTTAATCCCAGAAATCCCCTTTAATCCCAGTTCAAGACAATTTACGTCATCCAACACTCATCAAGCATACCTTTCCCTAAACACTTCATAAGCCCTTTCATAATCCGCTTCACGGTCAACGCCGGTAAACGGAGGATAAAATGTTTTGCTTACGGTTTGAAGGCCGTTGTCAATCGGCCATGATACGGTCAGCGGGCTTTCACCGTCCCACTCTTTTAAGGCTTCTCGGAATTCTTTTGCGCCCTGGTTTTTTCTTGCTGTGTTTGGGATATGGCGACCTTTTGCATCGTATTGATCCACTCGTTCATATTGGCGCATGACAGGAAATTGAACCCGATAAATGGTAAGGAGTTCATCCAGAGTAAGACCGAGTGCCAGTGCCACAAGGACATCGATTTCTAACAGAGCCTGACGACGGGCAAAATCAGATCGTAAAGGGGTTTTCCAGTCCCATTTATTGGGGTCGAGTTTGTGCCAGAGATGTTCGAATTCGTGACAGAGGCGTGAGTCGGTTGAAGAACAGGTTTCTTGCGTTATGCAAGATTCGACAACATTTTGCCATAGGTCGGAATAGGCTTCTGTGAGACAATTCAGGCGAAGTCCCCTATTTATAACAGGCAAAGTATAGCTATTCGTAATTAGCGGAAGTTTCCCTAATAATTCATGCCTACAGTTAGATTTTCCTGATATCCTCAATAAAAAATCAATACAAATAGAACTGCAAGAAGAGTTAAACAAAAATGTATGACAGGCCTCTTTAAAAATTATGCTGAATACAGCGTCTATATGTGTTACACCAGCAGGTAATATAGCACTAATCAATGATCTTTCAGTGCTAAGGCTAGTCATTTTTCTATTCACATACCGATAAAAACTCGTAATCGGACGAGGCAACAACGTCAAATCAACTTCATCTTCAACTGCCTGCCGGAAATGAAATTCTCCCAACTTGGCTTTCAATTGTTCGCGATCCGTTTCATCTGGATTATTTTCCACCCATTGCCGAATTTTAGCCAAATTGCCTTCCGCTTCGGCAATACAGACAAATTCCCGTGCCGTTTTTGCGCCTGGTTTATCTCGGTCGATACCGTAAACTCGTACTGGTTCGCCCAGGAGGATTTCCCAGGCACGCTTACTCTTTTCATTATGGATCGGCTGGAAACCAGGTAACGAAGGTTTGGGCCATTCGGCAATTGCATTATAAAATGATCCTTTATCCCCTTCTCGATCACCTGGTCGATATACCGTTCGAGAGATGTAATTTTCTGAAATTTCAGTCAGATCAATGTCGTCATAAGCATTATTATGAGTGCAGGCTGTTCGCGGAGTTTTATTGAGCGGTGTACCAACAAAAAAATGGGGGCCACTCAGCACCCAATCTTCAGATGATAAAGGCTGTAAACTCGGATTTTCCAAACGGGTCAGAATGCCGTCACGTTGTGAGTTTGATTCATGAAACATTTCAGTGGAAAAATATTGCCCTTCCAAATCGATGAGGCGGCGAGGAGTTTCGGTTAGTTTTTGAATCACAGAAAGAATTTCACGGGCGTGTATCTGGGGAAGCCTCGTTTGATGCGGTGTTGTTCCTTTCTCCTCAAGCAGTGCAGCGAAAAGCGTCAGTTCTTTTTCCGTCACCGTTACAACCCGATGGGCATGAGGACGGACTTCCCATTTGCCATCTGGGGTTTTAATGCCAGGCAGCGGATCGTTCTGTCGATTGTGGCTCAGGCTGGCACTTAATGTCTGGGGTAAAAACAGGTTGGACATATGGCTAAATTCGACCTGCTCTTTATAGCCGCCATATATGTTGATGCTGAATCCCGTCTCGTGATGAACATCGACAAACAGGTTATGCTCATTACTAAACTGATAATGTCCTCGCAGTCGTTTAAAAATCTGCTCCCTGAATTTTCCACCTCTGGCGTCGTCAAACGGGCCTTCAGGGTGCAACATTCCGATATTACCATTCTGTCCCAACAAATCCCAGCATCGGACTATAAAATTCTTGTAGAGATTAGTTTGAACACCAGCCAGTATCCGGTAGTTGCAGTAAGCATTTAGAAATACACTCATCCCCTGATTCGCACAATGAATGTTAGTGTAAAATCTCAATGTCTGGGAATTTTGAAGCAAGTTCCGACGCTTTAGATTGAATGTGGCGCTTTTGGCGACTTTCACCCCCAATAGTGGTTCTATTTCAGCCAGCACAGCAGCATCTTTCCAACTGGCCTTAATCCACGGAGGATTCCCCACAACCAAATCAAACCCACCTCTCTCCACAACCGGCCCCAGAACCTCCGAAAACACCAGCTCCCAATGATGAAAACGCTGCTCTTCTGCTATCTCCTGCGCTTTTCCAATCCAATTCACCGCATCTGCCAGCATTCCCGTATCTGGAACCTCATTTTGAGTGGCATTGAGCAAAAGATCGATCTCAAAACCCAGATTGGCGGAAATCATGGGGCGCAAGGTTTTTTCCGGTGGTTTATCTCCTAAAAGCAAACCTGCTGCGGTCAAAAAACTCTTTCTATCCGGCAGGTTTTCGACCTGATCAAGGGGCCAGAACCATAGAGCGCACCAGGTGTCCATCAGCAGCTTTAATTTCTGGAAACTACCGTTTTCAGATTCAAATTCCGCCCTGATTTTTTCCTGATCTTTTAATGACGGGCCTTCTTCCAGGGAATTGTCATCATTGGAAGGTGCTGGCCATACCGTTGCCGTGCAGGCTGTATTTTCCAGTGCTTTATCACGATGATCTGAGCAATGTCCCCAATGGCTGTCGATCAAATCGCATAAATTAATGGCTTCCTTTATCTCTTCCTGATCCCATTTGGTCTTGACCTGATTATTCAGCCATTTTTTTGCATAAGCGCATTCATCCGGCCAGAACTGCTTCATGAGTTTATCCGCACAGACCGGAACCATATCCTCATCAAAAACCATAAAATGATAAATCTCGTCTTTTTCCCGCTTTTCTCCGGGTTTAAGCAGCCTGGGGATATCGCTTTTTTTGCCAAAATGCTTTTTCTTTTTCAGTTGATCCGCTTTCCAGACCGCGCGTCTTGCGCCAATCAGACTGTTGCCGCATCTGAGCCGCAGCCCGAACCAGGGGGTAGCACCTGATTGATACTGGTCAGGCTCTCCTTTTTCGCCTTTCTCGATTAAAAGGCGGTGAATACTTCCGAGCCAGAGAGACAACGCACCCAGTTCGACTGCTGTGGCATTCAGATCCACGCCATATACGTTTCTTACCGCAAGATAATGTTTGACCCTGCGATGCTCATCCACATAAGCTCCGGGTTCGATATTTTCTCCCACCTGCTTCTGTTTCAGTTCGAGATATCGTTCGGCAAGCTGATTGGTAGCTTCATTTAAAAACGCACCGCTGCCCATTGCAGGCTCACAAATCTTCAAGGAAAGAATTTTATCAGCGTCGTCCGGGCCATAGTCTTTCAAAAGTTCCCGGAGGGCTTCTTCCACCAGGCATCTTGTCAGGACTTCCGGGGTGTAGTAGGACGCGCTCTGTTCACGGTCTATCCCGGACAAGTGGAGGATAAAACTGCCCATTGGATAGATGCGGGGCTTACCTTCGGCCAGTCGTTCCACCTCATCTTTTTTAAACTCGTCCAGCCTTGCCTGGGGTACAAACCAGGTAGGAGTTTTTTTATCCTTGAACTTGCCTTTGGCCGGTTTTACATGAATTAAATCCTGATCGGCAAACATGCCCTTGTAGGATAACAGCCCTTCGTAAACAGCGCCAAGCTGATTGATGCCAAGCTCTGCATAATTGACTCTGCCAATTGTCTTTGTTTTTTTATCTTTGCTCAAAGAAAGATTGAAAATCACCTGTTGAAGGCAGAGATTGGTGAGCCGGGCATTGTTTAAAAGCGGGGTGGATTCCGGGTCGAACAGAGTAGCTGTGAGCGGTCTGATCGAAAAAGTCCTGGATTTATAAGATTTTTCTAAAATATTCTGCTGATATTCATCGCCCTCTTTTTTTATGGAACGGGGATTGAAACCATCATGGATAATCTTGAACAGAATCTTGAGATGCTCATGAAAATAAGTTCCATCTTCAGTCGCTGGTGTAAGAGGAACCTGTTCAAGATCCCGCAGAGCTTCCAGGCTATAGCCCAGGCGGTATTGATCGTCAGTAATAGGCAGAATGTCGAGTTCACCGCCTCTTGATTCGGCATAAAAGCAGAACAAAAGGCGATATACGAAAACCAGAGCTTCGTTTCTAAGGTGTTCGGCTGTGATATCACTGGAGCCGTCCGGCAGTATCTCGCTTTCAAGTCTTCTGGTAAAAGAGAATTTACGCTGTCTTCTGTCATCCACCCAGGCGTTTGCAAGGTTTTCGATGGCATCACGGACCGCAAGCTGGAGATTTTCAGTCACACCGTGTGCAAAGCGGTGGCTCTGTTCTTCCAGCTTATCGTGGATAATCTCGTCCGAACCACCGCCTGTTTTTCCATCCGGGCATAGGGTCTGGGCTGAGATAAACGCGGCTACATGCTCAAAAGTAGTTTTTTGATTTCTGCCAAAGGCATCATCAAAATCGAAGGCAAGATAGCGTCCCTGAGCAAAAGTATGTTTATCAAGAAGAAGGATTTGGCTGCCTGCCAGAAAAATGACCCACCGGGGCGCACACTCTTCAGTGAATACACGACCGATCAGCCTGCCCCAGTTTCCCGCGCACAACTGGTTTTCAGGATTTGAAAGCTGTTCATTCAGCGGATACATCTCAAGAGGGTCTTCGCTTGGCATACCGTCTGTGATGCTTGTGGGAGGCAGGCAGAAAAAAGTCTCACAAATCACAAGCCAGGGCCTGTTGTATCTTTCAATCCCTGCCAGAGTCGGCACAAAAGTTTTATTGCCTTCAACCGGCAGATCCGAGTGTTTGCAATCAACATACCCAAGTTCATAAAGCAGATGAACATGCCATGCAGAAATTTCGTTATTTTCCCCGTTCATTCCATACCGATTTTCTGCCATCGGCTCTTCCAGAGCCTCAGTTTTAGCCCTGAAATATCTTTGAGAAAGCTGCTGCACTCTTCTCGGAACGGACTGAGACCCAACTTTGCGCCACTCGCCAATCAGTTTTTTTACATCATTAGCAAAAGTATTGCTCAAATAATGCGAACTATAATACTCCCCAACATTATCAATGCTCGTATCTAAAGACATCCTATTCAGCCCCTTGTATAACAATGATTAACCTGGTCGTTGGATTATCCGCTGCCTCAAAATGTGTATTATACCAGTTTTTTCCGTCGGTCATTAACATAATCCT
>JAUCGE010000089.1 GCA_030377965.1 Desulfobacterales bacterium HSG16 | reverse complement strand
GGTATATTATATTGTTTTTCAGAAGCTAAAGGGCTGCGGCCTATAATAAAATAACAAGGAGGTTTTTTAAATGGCGACTATTGAATCTGGAGGAGTAACATTCGAAGTTGATGAAGATGGCTTCATCGGTAACTATGAAGATGGAAAATGTGACGAATGGCGTGATTATGTCAAAAATGAAGAAGGTATCGAAGAGTTGACTGAAGAGCATCTCAAAGTGATCACCGTTCTTCAGGAATACTATGAAAAAAATGGTATCGCCCCTATGGTTCGCGTACTGTCCAAGGTTACCGGTTTCAAACTGAAACACATCTATGAGCTGTTCCCGTCAGGACCTGGCAAGGGAGCATGTAAGATGGCTGGTCTTCCCAAACCGACCGGATGTGTATAATTCGTTATCTTTAAGGTCAGGTTCCTTTATCGAATTTTTTCGACAGGGCCAATACCATAACGGATTTTGTTGATTATAAGAAACCCTGCCCTGTGGCAGGGTTTTTTTATTTGGAGGTTGTTAAATGCTCCTTTCGATCAAATCTGACGCAAAAACCCAGTTTATAGATATAACCAGCAAAGTTGCAAAAATTGTCGGTGAATCAAAAATCACTAATGGATTCTGCCATATTTTTGTACCCCATACCACAGCAGGCGTAACCATAAACGAAAGCGCTGATCCGAGTGTCAAAAAAGATATTCTCATGATCCTCAATCGAATGGTTCCTGATAACGCTGATGCAGAATACCGCCACATGGAAGGAAACTCTCCGGCTCATATCAAATCCACTTTGACAGGAGTGTCTGTGATCATTGCAATCGAAGATGGCCGACTGATACTTGGAACCTGGCAGGGAATCTTTTTCTGCGAATATGACGGGCCTAGAAACCGCAAGATGCATGTCAGAATATCGACGCAAATCTGATACAAAGGAGCGCTTCATGGATGAAATAGACAAGACTCTATTGAACAGGATACAATCAGATTTTCCCATTACATCCAGACCCTACCATTCTATCGGAAAAGATCTCGGACTTTCCGGAGAAGAGGTGATTGAAAGAGTTGAGCGGCTGAAAGAAAACGGGATCATCAGGCGTATCGGCGGAAATTTTGTTCCAAAAAAACTTGGCTTTGTCAGTACCTTGTGCGCTGCCTGTGTTCCAGAGGAAAAAATTGGTTTCTTTGCCAGAATAGTCAATAAATATCCAGGAGTCACACATAATTATACCAGAGACAGCCGCTTCAATGTCTGGTTTACTTTCATAGCCCCTTCCATGGAAAAAATCGAAGCCAATCTCAAAAATATTTCAAATGAAACCGGAATTTCCGATATTATCAACCTGCCTGCAACCAGGGTATTTAAAATCAAGGCACATTTCAATCTATAGCCATACTCTTAGTTTATTCCGAAACAAACGCAACGAAACATGGTCTAAGCTACCATTTTACAAATATTCACTTTTTTAACATGAATTTGGTTCTCATTCATGTTTTGTATTTGTATATGTATTTAAAATTATAACATATACAACCCAAAAGATTTTACATGTTTTAGGTTGTAAAACATAACCGCATATCTTTTCAAAGAACATAATAACATTCAAAAGTTTGGTTCTCACTAATGAATGTTGTTAATATAAGCACTTTAAAATTGCATAATCAACAATTCATTTTAACAAAGTGGTGATTATTGCGTATTTTCATAGCTGCTTTTCTGCATAAAAATCTTTCATATATGCCCATCTTTTGGGCAATTTCCCAGATATATATTTTGTCCAGCGTATTTTCGTTACAATGTGACGCAGGGAAAGCCACAAAAGTTTATTGACGAACCCCTTATATTTTCAATACAATAGATATTTGATGTATCAGGATTCTCAATACAAATTTTTTCATCTGCAAAACCTGGAGTGCCACATAAATGAAAGCCAGATCGATTCGAATCATGTCCGGTCTTGTCATCCTGCTTTTGATTGCAGGGAGCATCTTTTACTATTATAAGACAAGCAGGCCAGAAGAGTTAATTTATATAGCGGCCATAGGTCCGTTCAAAGGTGCTGATGAGAAAGTGGGAAGGGCATTTAAACAGGGACTCAATCTTGCACTGGAAGAGACAAATCAGAAGGGCGGCATCAATGGCAGAAAACTACGCTATGATCTGTTAAACGATCAAAACGATCATATTCTGGCAAAGGAAATGGCCCAAAAAGTCATTAAAAAAAACCGTGCCATTGCAGTGATCGGACATCATTACAGTTCATGCTCCATCAGCGCAGGTCCGATTTATAAAAAGCATAAAATTCCTGCGATTACGCCATCTTCAACCAATGTAAAAGTGACACAGGATAATGAATGGTATTTCAGAAATATCTATAATGATGATCTTCAGGCGCGGTTTCTTGCCAGTTACGCTAAAAAAATTGATCTTATATCTTATAACGATGAAAAAGCTGTAAGCATAATCCATGAAAATCCCGATTATGGACAGGGGCTTGCGGATTCATTCGAAAAAGCGGCCAGATCTATGGGGCTTTCTGTAAAGTACAAGGCTGGCTTCGATCCTGGTGACACGCGCCTGGATCAGACATTGAGAAGTATAGTGTCCAACCTCCAGTCTAAAAAAGACGCGGGGATTGTTTTCATTGCAACACATGCTGAAATGGGAGTTCGAATCGTAAAAATCATGAGAGATGCTCTCATGCTCAACCCGGTCATGACACCGGACGCTTTTGCTTCCAATTCCTTTTCCACCGGGTTTGACATGTTTGAAAAAGAACGGCGAAATCCTGGATTTTATACAAACGGCATTTATGTCACCTCTCCGCTGATTTTCGATACTGCCGGTAAAAAAGCCCAGTTGTTCAAGGCTGATTATTTTGAAGCTTACGGAGAAAAACCCGACTGGATAGCCGCCTTTGCCTATGACACAGCAATGCTTATCATTGATGCCGCAAAAAATACTGCTATCACAGGACAGCAGGACACCATAGTTTCAGACAGGGAAAATATCCGGGATTACCTTGCCGGACTCGATTCCATAGACAACTCATTGGAAGGTGTTACAGGTTTCAATTATTTCGACGCAAACCGTAACTCTTTGAAGCCTATTACAATTGGAGTATTTAAAAATATCAATATAATTTCAGCCTTGATCCAGTTCCACCCGGTTGCCGATCTGAGCGAAGTTCCAGACTTTAAAAAAGCTCTTTCTGACAAACGGGTAATGCTTTTCGGCGGCAGGTATATGTACAAAACGAACGTTGTATATACTGGAATTCGAATTAACCGGATCAGCGATCTGGACATAAAAAGCCAGACCTGTAATCTGGATTTTAATATCTGGTTTCGCTTTCAGGGTAATATGGATGTTGAAAATATAGAGTTTTTAAATGCTGCTGATAAAATAGAGATCGGTCAACCTGTTGATGAACAGGTGAAAGGAAATATTACTTCCAGACTTTTTCTTGTCAAAGGCCGGTTTAAAACCGATTTTGTCAATCTCCAGTTCCCGTTCAACTATCATATTCTCGGCTTCAGATTTCGTCACCGTGAACTGCCCCGTCACAATCTGGTTTATGTAGCAGATATACTCGGCATGGGCATGAAAAATTACGAATCTTTTACTGAAAAAATGAAGCTCAATCAGGTGTTGAGTTCTGAATATGGCTGGTCTATTGTCACTGCCCGGTTTGTTCAGGATGTCACAGAAAAAGACACTATGGGCAATCTCGATTTTATTTTATCCCTCACAAGATACGCTGATTATTCCAGATTTAATTTCGGAATTCTGATCAAAAAAAGCCACTTTTCACTAAGGGGCGAAATTTCCGAAAAAATAGCTCCATACGGCATGGCAATTTGTGTTTTTATGGTCATCCTCCTGTTTTTTATACAAAAAAGCAAGCTGCCTTTAATGAAATTCAAGCACTCGCTCAAAGTGACATGGCTTATGCTTACCTTTTTTTCCCTTGCCATGCTGTTATGTTCAGAAACCTTATCTGTAACACTTTTATTCGATAAAACCGATGAAAGTTATCAGAAATTATCCAACCTGATTTTCGATATACTATGGTGGATCTTTCCTGCTATTTTGCTCAACAGCGGCCTGGGACATTTCGTATGGATTCCCATAAAAAACAGGACAGGAAGAGCTGTACCCAATGTTCTGCGTGGATTTGTCGCGTATATCATATTTTTTCTGGCTTTTTACGGTATCGTGGTTTTCGTGTTCGAACAGAACATCAATAAACTCATGGCCACATCAGGTGTGATAGCCATGATCATCGGCTTTGTGATAAAAGCTAATATTTCCAATTTCTTTTCCGGTATCACTATCAATCAGGGAAACGCTGTCAGAATCGGGGACTGGGTGCAGATCGGAGGTTTCGATCCAGGAAGAGTATATGATATTACATGGCGATCTACTAAACTGGAAGTCGGAGACGGCTCCATGTTGAGCGTTCCAAATTCAGTTGTATCCGATTCGATTATTCATAACTACAACTATCCGAAGAAAAAGCATGCTCTCTCTTTTTCAGTTCATATTCATCATGAACAGTCGCCTGATCGAATAATTAAAATCCTCTATGACGCTGTCATTTCAGCACAGAATGTAGTAAAAGAGCCAGAACCGATTGTCAGATTCAAGGGACTTACAGAATGGTCGTCCCAGTATGGAATCAGTTTTGAAATAGACGACTATGCACAGCGTTTTGCCATCGAAGAATCAGTCTGGAAACGAATCTGGACCCATTTGCAGATAGCTGGAATCGAGGCTGCCGTCAAGCACCATGAAATGAGAGTTTATGAGGGAAAAACAAAAACGGTTTCAAAAATACCTGACCCATTTACCACAGTCCAGACTCTCGACATTTTCAGAGATCTTTCTCTCAATGCCCATCAATACCTGAGCAAGCGTGTACGCATCAGAAAATTTGTCATGGGAGAAATTATCGTGGAGCAGGGAGATATGGACAATTCCCTGTTTGTGATCGTTGAGGGCGTAGTCAATGTGGTGATCCATTTTTCTGCTGAAAATGAGAAAGTGGATATTGTCCGCATAGGTGCGGGCAGTTTCTTCGGAGAAATGGCTCTGTTGACGGGTGAACCCAGAAATGCTACCATAGTCGCTCTGACAGATACCTGTCTGTTTGAAATCACCAAGGAGGATATTGCACCTTTGATCAAACAGGAGCCTGAAATTTCCAATCTTCTCAGTACTGTATTGAGCGAACGGAAAACCCAGACAGATACGATAATGAAGATGAGTTCTCCTGATGTGGAGGTCATGGATAAGGAGACACTGTCTTTGAATATTCTGTATAGGATTCAGAATTTTTTCGGAATTAAGAGGAAAAATGATGCCACAGACAATGCACAGACCAAATAAAAATACGTAAAAAAAAAGGATAGTAACAATGCTGCTGCTGGTAATAGATGTCGGAAACACAAATACGGTAATGGGAATCTACCAGGGAAAAACATTATTAAAGGACTGGCGAATTCGCACAGAAAGAAATACTACCGAAGATGAATTTCATGTGCTGATCCGGGGACTTTTTACAGGATCGGATGTCTATTTTTCAGATATCGCCTCTACCATAATATCTTCGGTTGTTCCGCCTATGACAGGCATACTGGATGCGTTCTGCCGAAAATATCTGGGGCATGCCCCGATATGGGTAAATGCAAAAACAGAGGGCATCATGCCAATTTTATATGATAATCCTGATGAAGTGGGTGCTGACAGAATTGTCAATTCCGTAGCCGCATATCATAAGTACAGGCAAAGTCTAATTATTATAGATTTCGGCACAGCCACCACTTTTGACGCTGTTTCTGTAAAAGGAGAATATCTGGGCGGTGCTATCTGCCCCGGTATCATGATCTCATCAGAAGCATTATTCGCCCATGCCTCAAAGCTTCCAAGAGTTGAAATATTCGATCCTCCTGAATCGATCATTGGAAAGACCACCATAGACAGCATCAAGTCAGGCCTGATCTATGGGTACGCATCTCTTGTGGATGGCATAGCCTGCAAAATGGCCAGAGAGATGGATACAGATCCCAAAATCATAGCCACTGGCGGCCTTGCCCCGTTAATGGCCAGCGTCAGCGAAGCGATAGAAGAAGTAGATTCTTCCCTGACCCTGGAGGGGCTTCGGATAATAAATGAAAAAGGATTGTCCTGAAAATTGCAAAAAACAAGCGAAGGAGATTAATTATGAATATAGCTAAAATTTTTTCAGGTAAATTTCGTATAAGTCTTTCCCTGAAAACGATTGTTATAGTCGTCATCACGTCAACTATACTTCTGTCAGGGTTCGGATGGTACAGATATCAAGAAGCGTCAAGCAGTATGAATAAGACTCTCCAGGAGGTTCTTACACTTTCTGGAGATCGAATGGCTTTAAGCTTGCGGACACCGCTTAATAATTTTAATGATCAGGTCATCAGTGCTGTAGTTGCCGCAGAAATGAAGTCCCGCCTGATTGCCGGTGTATTTATAATGGATAAAGAATATATCCAGTTCGGATTTCTCCGTAATGAGGCAGGAGATATTGTGACAACCGAAAATTTACTTTCGGAAAAAGACGGATATATGTTGACGGAACGAGATATTGCAATAGAAGGCATGGAAACACTTGGCCGATTGAAGATTTTCGTGACACGCCATTATCTTGAACAGGATCTTCAGCGTCTGCTTATCGCCACCTTTATTGAGGTCGCAGCTATGGATATCATGCTTCTAGTGGTTCTGACTCTTTTTATCCGATTTGTTGTGATAAAGCCTCTGAACCGGCTTGCATGTCTTATAACAAAGGTATCTTGCGGAGATTTTAGCGAACACTCTGATATCTTAACTTCCGATTCAAAGCGCGGAGATGAACTTGGGAAAATGACAAGGGCGGTGAGGGAGATGATAGGCAACCTCAGCCAGGTTCTGAAGGAAACCGACGATATGATTCGAACAGTCCAGAATGGCAGGCTGGATATCCGCGGAAATACCGAAACTTTTGAAGGCGGATGGAAGGAACTTGTGGCAGGAGTAAACAGATTGATAGATGCTTTTACAGATCCGATCAGTGTCACGGCAGAAAACCTCGACAGGCTGGCAAAAGGTGAAATCCCCGAAAAAATTACGAAGGAATATAATGGAGATTTCAGCGAAAATATAGATAATCTGAACAGGCTGATTGGCACAACCGAAGAAATTACGGAAATTGCCGAAAATATCGGAGGCGGCAATATGTTGGTTGATGCTTCTGAGCGCTCGGCCAATGACAGGCTCATGAAAGCTCTGAATTCAATGATTAAAGGGCTTCAAGGCACCATCAGGGTAGCTGAAAAAATTGCTGAAGGAGATCTTTCCGTTCAAGTGAAAATTCTATCGGAAGAGGATATTCTTGGAAAATCCCTGAATAAAATGATCCGGGATCTTACCCGTTTTGCGATCAGTGTTCAGAGAATATCAGAACAGGTAGCCACTGGAAGCGAACAGATCAGCTCGACTGCGGAGCTTATTTCACAGGGAACGTCCCAGCAGGCCGCCAGTATTGAAGAAATTTCCGCATCAATAGAAGAAATGAGCAGCATTATCGGTCAAAACGCCGATAATGCCCGTCAAACGGCAGTTATAGCCGCAAAAGCGGCACAGAATGCTCAGGAAGGTGGAAAAGCAATGGGTGATACTGTCCTTGCTATGGAAAGTATCAGCGAGAAAATTATGATCATAGATGAAATTGCCCGTCAGACCGCCATGCTGTCTCTGAATGCATCTATTGAGGCGGCCCGCGCCCAGGAGCATGGCAAGGGATTTGCCGTGGTTGCCCAGGAAGTCGGTAAGCTGTCAAAGAGGACTCAGCAGGCGGCAAAGGCCATCAACGAACTGTCTGTCTCCAATATCGAAATTGCCGGAAGTGCAGGAATTATGATAAAAGAAATGGTGACAGGCATACGACAGACTGCCGATCTGGTTCAAGAGATCAGCGCTTCATGTTCCGAGCAGGCAGGTGGGATCGACCAGGTCAACACCGCCATTCAGCAGCTTGATCAGGTGATTCAGCATAATGCTGCCTCAACCGAAGAGATGGCATCAGGCAGTCGGGATTTTGCCTCCCAGGCAGAGGGGCTTCTAAAGTCGGTCTCTTTTTTCAATTTTCCGGAAGATATGATGACAGAGGAAGAAGCTGCAAAAGAGTCTGTCAAAAAATTAGAACAGGCTTTTCAGGATGAAAAGATTCAAGATGCACCCTCTTTTTTCAAATTTCTTGAAAAGATACAGAATGGTGAATATCGTACTGGAGACCCTAAGTTTGACGGCGCAATGGACGTTATGTCCAGTTCCAGGATGGACAATGCAAACTCACAGATCCAATTGCAGTCACCTTCCAGTGAGATGACGAAAAACGGAACAGTTATCGATTTGAGCGAAACCGAAAGTAAGGATTTTATAAAATATTAATAATATGTTATGAAATTAAGGTAATGAAAGACAATCTGCTGTGTTCAGCTTTATCAGCCTCTGTTAAGGTTATAACCACCGGCTTTGACCGGTGGTTGTTGAGTTGACATGGCTGTAAAATTCTTTGAGAAGATGCAGAATATGGAGTTTTGAAAACACCATGAGCGGCCCGGCATTTGTCACAATATTTTTTGTCACGGCATAAGTTCCTCTTGAACAGTTTCTTCCGGCTATGCCCATCAGCCATGTGTTGGGTTTCGTCCCTCAACCCAACCTACGTCACTGATATCGATTCCGTTCACTCCACAAATCATCCTTTTTCCTGAATATAGAGCGTAAAGTCGTGCCAAACGATTCGATAACGGCATTCCAGTCCGGACCTTCCCACTCAAAAGAACGTTTCCTTTATCTTGTGTTCACCTGTAACCCCTTCGAAGAGCATTGCCTCATATGTATCATATAGGTTGTTTTCAAGTTCCTCAAGGGTCTCACCTTCAGCGATGATTTCCGGATGCTCAATGAGTTTTCCCATCCAGGTGTTTTCCGATTTCCAATAAATCATGTTGAATTTCTTGTTCATTTTTTTCACTCCTGTTGTTTTGGGTTGTCAATTGATTCGATTATGCCAATTCATTGGATTTCCCCATTTTCCTGAATCGTTCCAGCGCTCCCATATGATTGTCGCTAATATCTCCTTGCACTCGGGAAGAAAGCCGTTTACATCGACCACGATATTTCGAGAACTCTTGCAAGTCCAACAAACGCTGGCGGAGATCAGTTGTTCTTGATACAGAACTGAATCGGATGATATTTCAGGATTTTTTTCAACGACCAGGATCATCTTCTCTGAACAATTGGTCCAGCAGGCTTACACACAACTCTTGGTTGATCCAGATATCGTTCCTATTCATAATTTCTTCAAAATAAAAACTCAAACGACCTTTCGAAATCAAATCCTTTCGATATGCTTCAATCAGCACTCCCAGTGAACCTTTCACAGGTATGTTCTTCTCCCTGGCGGCTTTCCGCCCGCGCTCTTCATCAATCAGCAGTAATGCTTTTTTAGCCATTGATAGAGCAATCGCTTCTTTTTCACCCAGATCAAGATGCAGGCTTGATATCACATCCGGCATCACAACAGTTTCCTCATAAAGCCAATGATTTCAATCCAGAAACAGGCGAATTTTGAAAACACCATGAGCGGTCCGGCATTTGTCACAATATTTTTTGTCACGCCATAAGCTCCTCTTGAACAGTTTCTTCGGAAAAATCAGGCTCAATGTTACGCAGTTTCATCTCACGAATCAAATCCTGTTTTGCAAGTCCCATCTTTTCGGAAATGTAACCAAGGGAGCCAACACCGTCACGATATAATTGAATTGCACGCTCATTTTTTGCCTGTTTTATTCCAAGCCGGACAATATGCTTGTATGTCAGTTCCTCATCCGGCAAACCTTGCATCCATTCACGAGGGATTTCAATTGTTACAAGTTGCTGCATAATTATTCCTCCTGTTTTTCAAACATTTTTTCCAGTCTGTATTTTTGGTTACATTCAATGATTTGTAACTATGCCCAGCAGCCATGTGTTGGGTTTCGTCCCTCAACCCAACCTACGTCACTCTCTAAAATTGTAAGGCTTTTAAGCCACGCCCAAGTCTCGCCCCTACATATTGTTGTGCAAAAATTAAATATTCTCTACCTCCGTTTGTTCTTCTTTGTACTGATCTATATATTGAAGCCATAACGTTTACGAGCGGTTCTTTTGAAACATCTGATAAATCTTCTTCAATTATTTGTAACATTCTTTCAAATTGAATTTTCAATGTTGCATCGCCAAATGACAATTCCGAATCATTGAAGTGGTATTTATCAAAAGCCAATTCCAAGAGTTGTAATGCCATCTTATCTTTGAATTCATTTTTACCTTCAAGATCAAATTGACACAAAGTTGATTCTATTACATCCGATATGTGTTGAAGGCCCGTTGAACCAGCCATTTGCTTAGTTCCATAGTATGGAACCTTGCGATAATTTCTACTAAGTGAGGCATCTTTATAAAAAGAACAACCATTACATTTATCAAGGTCGCGAGATTGGCCGCAACATAGGCTGCAAACAAATGAATCCTCTGCCATACACTTTCGTTTTCCCTTGCGGGCATTACATATTGAACATTTTGCCATGATTTTTCCTTTCTTGTGTTTGCCGAACAGTCTTGTAGGCAGAATTGAGAAACGAAACCCAAATCATCAATCTGTTTTCGGATTGTGATGGATTACTAATTTTGTTGGGTTTTGTTCATCAACCCAACCTACGGAACTGCATTCAGCTTAAACTCATCCCTACTTACCACAGCTTCAGCAAAATCGCTCCACGGCAAACAAGGCCAATTCGGCACAACGCCCCTCGATTTGAAAGCGCATAGCGTCATAGGCACTGCCGAGTGCAGTCAACTCTTCGCCCAACTTTTTTGTAATGGCGATCTGAGAGCATACATTTTTACCGCTGCCGCTCGGATGTTCATGGCAGTCACAGTAATGCGGCCCTTTAATATCTGGAGATTTATTGCCCAGGCTTGCATTGGCATCTTTCGAAAGCCAAGTAAAATTACCACTACGCCAAAGCACCTCTCTATCGAATTCTTCACGATCCTTGATACCAAAAGACTTAAATCCTGTAAAACTTGTCTTATCGTCGATGTTTTGGGCAAAGACATGTTCAAGTTCTATTTTCTTGGTTGAAATGTTGGGCGGCAAATCAAAGTGTAAGTCAGCGCCCATACTACGCTCGTATTCTTTAAGCAGGAAACGGCAATTAGTATTATCATTGTGGGAGTGAAGAAGATTATAAACAAAATCATCAGGAGAGCGCCACGTAAACCATTTGTTTACGAAGTCATCAGGCAAAGTCAAGTTAAAGGTGGCGTGGCACCAATTGACAAAGCCCTGATAGCGGCGTGATCCAATATTCCAGTCCAGTATCTGCATTCTTTCAACTACTTCCAACATGGAAATTTCAGTTTTTGGCTGAACATCACTATCAAGAAGTTTATTGAGATATTTCATAAGCGAATCTGGTACTTTAGCTCCAGCGCGTCGTTTTACATCATCCAGTAATGCGTGAATTGGATCTAAAGAGAAAAGTGTCGAGTTGATTCTAAATCGCTCATGCCATTCCTTGTTGTGTAAAGCCCGGAATTTGAGCAACAAAGCCAATAGGTGTGGTTGTAATTCTAACGAAAGCAATGTTACCTTATAATCATCTGCGAGAGAACACGAACTCGGGAAATGCAATGAATTGGTACTGCTGTGTGAGCCGTTCAAATAAGAATTTAAATCATCCAATTGTTCCCTTACTTCATCGATACAATTGCACCAGTTTTCAACGATTTTTGGCACATCGGCCAGCTTTTTATCAAAAAGTTCGTGACGAAAAAATGAGTCGTAAGCTTCTTCGGCTCCTTGCCAGATGGCCTTTGAGTCACTGGTGAGTCGCACATAGCAAGACAACAGCCTTACCATCTTATTGTCACCATTCTTTTTGGAAAACAGCTTGGTATGCTGGCATTCATTTATAACTTCGTATATTTTCCCAAAAACGCTATGCAGGCGTACGATTAAATCTTTGGAACCAGGGACTGAAGGATCTTCCTGGCTGGCATCGTAAACAAACTGGAGCATAAGTGCTTTGAGTTTTTCCAGTACGCTTAAAGGCTTACCACGATCATTCAGGGTCATAAATGAAGTCAATCCATAATTCGCTTCCAGTTCGATAGCACTGGTTTTAAAATTGTCCGATTTAAGGAAATTAAGTGCCTTCAGATGACTATCCGCCCAAGCCTTCATTTCTTTTACATTTTCAAGTAAGCTTTCTTGAGATTTAGATTCAAGACGTTTGGAGTGATGGATTGGAGAATATAGCCCGGATTTCCAAATATCGGAGATTAGGCTCATCATAAAATTATGATCTTTTGTCGGGTTTTGGATAAGCCTGGGAATCTTTTTTCCGTTTTCAAATTCAGTTTCGAGGAATGATTTGGAAGATGAAACTGCAGTACTCGCAAAGTAAATGTGGGCAAGTAGAAATAAAGTGGTAAGCCGTTGCTGCCCATCTATTACAGCGTAAACCTTCACGGTGTTGCCATTTGGTCTTTTCTGTAGTTGATTATCTATCATAACTTCCCGCAAGATATCTTTCGCATCTCCGACGAAGCCAACAAGCGGATCATCGTCTTTGTCAAATTGAACAGGAATTAAATGCAGAGCGGAAAGATAGTGAGAACCATCACCTGTGCGGCTGGCTTTTTCCATATCGTTAAGCAGATCTTTAATTTGTTTTTCATCCCAGGCATATGGCCGCTGGAAGGAAGGAATGACATAAATAGTGTCAGGATCGTTCAAGGCACTAAGCACTTTCGTGAACTGACTGGGAAGGATTGTTTTTAAAGCCATAGTTTTTCCTTTTCTCTTGATAGAATGGTTATGTTCGATTTCCCGAACGTTTGGTCAGATGATACAGCTCATCTGAATTTTCTCAATAATCGATTTGAGCCATGATTTATAGCGCCCCTCGAAAGGCATGTTTAGTTAAAGATCCGAAAAGCGATTCTGTAATACTGGAAAGTTTTGCCAATTTTTTCCTTTTGGAATCTAATTTTTTGACGATATCTGAAAACTGTTTTTGCAATTTTAAAGAAGGTAAAGGTATTTTCATATTTTTCAGCTTAAGCACCTCAGCAAAAATTTTGTAACACAATTTTAATCTGATGCCTCGATTTACAAGCAATGGCTTCATCAAAAATGTTATGGAATATATGGTGAGGTACTTAACACCAGTGAGATGAGCAATGGTAACTGATGTAACATGATTTTGGAATCCACCATTTTTTGCGTAAAACCACAGTAAATGTACAATATATTCAGGTAATATTTTTGTAATATCAGGCCGCACCCTATGAAGAGCTTTTTGAAAATAACATTCTTTCAGTTCATCACGCCATATTGCAGAACGACCGACCTCGCCTCCTTCACAAATTAACACATCACCAAAACGAAGTCTGAATTCCTTGCGATCTTTTTCATTGAAATCCATTTCATGGAGTTCATCGATGTAAAAAGAATCCCACAAAACATTCGCATTTCTTAAATACGAGCGTAAATGTTTACCTGTCTGCTGCTTTTTATCCAACATTTTCCCAAGTCGAGTTTCACACACATCACAAAAACGGACTATCTTCCAATTTTTGCTGTTTTTTACAACATTGCCAAACATATCCAAAAACACCGACCGCAAAAACTCATCCGCCAGTTGAATGGCTTGCTGGCGTTTGCGGCGGATGGCATCGGCTTTGTCGAGGATGGTTGCGATGCGTTTTTGTTCTGCCAGCGGGGGAAGGTTGAATGATATTTTTGACAAATTCCCACGAGATATTCTTTTTCGTGTTGTACCTGTTGTCCATTTAGTAATTTCATGATTGAAGCTGGGAGAGTTAATTTTATGTAATAACCAATTTACATCAACAAGACTTTTATCTGGTCTAACAATACAAACGTCAACAACCGTTACACAAGGTTGTATATCACCAGGAAAAATGCAAGCTCTTCCTATTGGATCAGGCATCCTTGCAATGAGAATATCCCCAGGTTTTAGATAAGTACATCTAAGTTTTCCGGCCTTTTTGGATGTCATGAATCTATTCGATTTATTCAGATAGTCACCGATGCCAACATCTGCAAGCTGGATTAGACGTACATCTCCGTTTGGATCTTGATCTTTACTTTCAACCCAATCTCCATCAGAAAACAAACCTTTCTCCCCAATTAAATCAGGAAAAGTAACCTCCTGTAATTGAATTTTTTTTTGAAGTGTCATCCCAACATCCCCTCCAACTCATCCATATCGGCCATAATTTCCTTCTCCAACTCCCGCATCCTCGCCAATATTTCCTTTGGCGGATCATACTCCTCTTCCTCATACACAATCTCTTTATATCGGTTGATGGAAAGATCATACTTGTTTTTCCGAATCTCATCGGCAGAAACAAAAAACGCCTTGTCTGTCCGATCCGTATCCTTTTTCGGTTTTCGTTTTTTCCACCGCTCGATCAGATCCGGCAAATCGTTTTCTTCGATTCTGTTCCGTTTGTCATCCAGAGAAAACCCGTCGTTTTCAACATCGTAATAAAACACATCCTTTGTTTTCCCTCCTCTGGTAAAGACCAGAATACCGGTGGACACTCCGGCATAGGGCTTGAACACCCCCGAAGGCAGGGAGATAACGGCCTCCAACTGATTGTCATCCACCAGCATCTTCCGTAATGCCTGATGCGCCTTTGAAGATCCGAAAAGTACTCCGTCCGGTACGATGGTGGCGGAACGTCCTCCGATCTTGAGCATTTTCAAAATCAATGCCACGAACAACAACTCGGTCTTTTTGGTCTTCACCTTCTTTAAAAGTGACGGATGCACATCCTCGAAATCGAGGCTTCCCTTGAAGGGCGGATTGGCGAGAATCGCATCGAAATATTCCTCGGACATTTTCGGAAATCTTTCCGGAAAGCTGTTGCTCGACGTGTCCCGG
>JAUCGE010000088.1 GCA_030377965.1 Desulfobacterales bacterium HSG16 | reverse complement strand
CCCGACTCACTGTCTTCAGAGCAGAAAAAACTTATTGCAGACCTTGCTGATTCTGGTCTTTAAAAGAGCAAACATATTGACAATATAATTTGTTCCATGTATCCTGACCAACATCTGGATTGCAATTTCATGTTGGTTTAACCTATTGAATAAAAGATAAAATATGAGCATGCCTGAACTTATTCCAGTACTGTCTAAAAATGAAATTAAAAAAACTGTCCAAAATCTTGGAACAACCATCTCGTCGGATTACAGGAATGGCCAGGTTGTGATGATAGGCGTACTCAAAGGTGCGTTTATTTTCATGGCTGACCTTGTCAGGCAGTTGTCCATTCCCGTTCAAACCGATTTTATATGTGCATCCAGTTATGGTAATAAAACCTGCTCGTCAGGTAAGGTAAGTTTCAGTAAAAAGATTGATATTGATATTGTTGACAAGGATGTCATCCTTGTTGAAGATATAGTCGATACTGGCTTGACGCTGGTATGTCTGATTGAGTATGTCAAATCTCTTGGTGCAAAGAGTGTTAAAATATGTGCATTAATAGACAAACAGGAACGCCGTGAAATCGATATTGAAATCGATTATGCAGGCCATAGCATAGAAAAAGGATTTCTTGTCGGCTACGGTCTTGATTATGCGGAAGATTATAGAAATTTACCAGAAATTTTCAATCTGAAATTATGACCCATGAGGTTTTAACATGATCATTAGATGTAAAAAATGTGATACCCGTTTTGATGTGAATGAGAAGCTCATTAAAGAAACGGGTTCAAAAGTCCGATGCGCGAAGTGCAAGGATATTTTCATGGTCTTTCCTCAAAAACCTGCAGCAGAACATGAGCCACCTATAGAAACACAAGTTGAATCTCATCAGAGAAGCCACGGATTGAGAATACAGACAGAACCAAAAGCAAAAGTCCACGGATTGAGAATACAGACAGAACCAAAAGCAAAAGTCCACGGATTGAGAATCAGCAAGGTCTGCAATAAGATTTTTCTGCTCTGAAGACAGTGAGTCGGGCATAGAGACATGCACTCTTATATATAGGTCACCGCAGACATTTCCCTGCATACCGTAAAGCCCTTTTCTGGGAATCCTCATTTTTGTTTTATGTCTTGTACCTGGTGGAATTTTCAGGTTCAACTCTCCACCATCCAGAGTCTGGATCGGTATTGCTGTTCCGAGAATGGCTTCTGTCAGTTTAACTTCATGGGTAATCTCAAGGTCATGATCATTAACAACCTGAAAAAGCGGGTGTTCTATCATTTTTGATCTGATGTAAAGATCGCCTGGTTGCCCGCCATATAGACTTACCTCACCTTTTCCGGCAAGACGCAATTTTTTGCCTTCAATCATTCCTTTTGGAATTTTTACTGTAAGGTTTTCCGTATTGCCTTTATGTTGAAACTGGATGGATTTACTCGTTCCAGTCAATATTTCTTCCAGGGTCAGGGGTAATTCATATACAAGATCGTTTCCTTTTGCAGATTGTCTGCCCCTGCCACCAAATGAAGAACTTCTGCCAAAAGGAGAACTGTTGCCACCGCCTCCAAAGGAAAATCTCCCAGATGAAAACGGAGAACCTCCGAACCCGAACTCTTTGAACACATTGGCAAAATCAAATCCTCTGAAGATATCATCCTGGCTGAATTTCTGTTGAAAGCCCGTAGATCCGAATGTGTCATACTGCTGTTTTTTTTCTTTATCACTCAAAACAGCATAGGCTTCACTGAGTTCTTTGAATTTTTCTTCAGCTTCTTTATCACCTTTGGCATGATCTGGATGATATTTTAAAGCGAGTTTTCGATATGCCTTCTTGATTTCGTTATCAGAAGCACTTTTACTGACACCTAATATTTTATAATAATCCCTGCCGGACATTTTTTTCTCCGTAAATCTTAGAGTTGTTGCACCGTAAACATAAAACCTTGTTAATTCCAAAGCCCAAAATAAACTGTAAGTCTTTTTATGTCAAGGCGATATACTGGTCAGGATCGGCGGAAAGCTTTTAAAGCGACCATCAACACGGAAATGGCAACCGGTGTGATACCGTCGATTCTTGATGCCTGCCCCAGTGATGAAGGCCGGATCGAAAAAAGTTTTTCTGTTATTTCATTGGACAGACCATATACCTTTTTATAATCAAATTCCAGAGGAATTTTAACTTGCTCCATATGTTTGAACTTGTCGATTTCGCTCAACTGTCTTCGAATATAACCTTCATATTTTATTTCGATTTCCACTTGACGAGACACCTTGTTCGACATAGACTCTGGTGCTGGTGAAAGGGCTTTGACCATTTTGTAATCAAGCTGGGTGCGTTTCAGTAATCTATCCAGGTGGATACCGTCTTTTATGGGTTTAGTATCGTGTCCGGTCAGGTAATCGTTCACTATGACAGAAGGTTTTATCACGGTTTGCTTGATCCTGCCAATTTCTGCTGATATCTTTTTTCTCTTTTCCTCGACCTTCATCATGAAATCTTTATTCACAAGTCTGAGTTCATACCCTTTTTGAACCAGCCTCATATCAGCATTATCTTCTCTTAACATGAGCCGATATTCAGCCCTTGATGTAAACATCCGGTAAGGCTCTGTAGTTCCTCTGGTAACCAGATCATCCATCAAAACTCCCATGTAAGCCTCGGATCTGTCCAGGATAAAGGCAGGCATACCAAGTATTTTGCAGGCTGCATTGATTCCTGCCCATAAACCCTGAGCCGCAGCTTCCTCATACCCGGATGTGCCGTTTATCTGGCCTGCCATGAACAGATTTGTAATTCGCCCGGTTTCAAGGGTAGGCTTCAAATGTATGGGATTGATATAATCATATTCGATTGCATAGGCAGGCCGCATGATTTCAGCCTGCTCCAGTCCTTTGACGGATCGAACGAATTTTATCTGAACTTCCATAGGCAGGCTGTTGCCGAGACCGCTTGCATAGATTTCTTCGGTGTCAAGACCTTCAGGTTCCAGGATAACCTTGTGTATTGTTCGATGAGGAAATTTTACGGCCTTGTCTTCAAAAGAGGGGCAGTACCTGGCAGAGACACCTTTTATATTGCCGCTGTACAAAGCTGATTTATTAAGGTTGTCCAAAACGATTTTATGGCTTTTATCGCTTGTGTGTCCCATGTAACTCGGAACGCGGGGGTATTGAACACTCTCGTTGGAAAAAGAAAATGGTTTGGCTTCCACCTGTTCATCCTGACGGTTGAACGCGCTGAAATCTATGCTTGATTTCAAAAGCCTTGGAGGAGTTCCTGTCTTCATTCTTCCAAGTTGAAATCCCAGCCCTTTTAAATCTGCCGCAAGCCCGTAAGATGCGAACTCTCCAGCTCTTCCGGCCATGAATGAACTGGTTCCTATATGAACGAGACCGCTTAAAAACGTTCCGGTCGCAATAATCACGGCCTTACTCTGAAAAGAGAATCCCGTATTATCCACAACTCCCTTTACTTCTCCGTTTTCAGTAATCAATTTTTCCACAAGGGCCTGTTTCAAATCGAGATTTGCCTGGCACTCAATAACAGATTTCATGGCCATATGGTAGCGGAGCTTGTCGTTTTGAGTTCTGGAAGAGTGAACAGCAGGGCCTTTTTTGGTATTCAATGTTCGAAATTGAATAGCTGATTTGTCCGTGATTTTTGCCATTTCTCCACCAAGGGCATCAATTTCTTTGACAGAATCCCCATTATTCGATCGATCGGCGTACCTTTCTGGGTACCGCTGGTTAAATAGACACCACGAAGCAATAAAGGTGATTTTTGATATGCGTCAGAAAAAGTATGTCCAATGAAATCCATCACCACTGATTTTGCCAATGCTATCTGCCTGGGAAAATCCAAAATCAAATTGCGTCGATTGATATTTCTTTTTTCTTTTTGAACACTCTGTAAAGTTCTGTGGTTCAAATTTTCAAGCAGCTCCACAAAATCATCGGAAAATCCGGTAACATTTTCTTTGGTTTTATCTGCATTATAATCCTGAAAGGTTCTTCCCCAAACCTGTTTTCTGTCATGCGGATCTAAATCCGAAAAAAATTCTTTAAAGCCTGCAACCAAGTCACATTTTGTGAAAAGCATGTAAATAGGAAATTGAATGCCCAGTTCTTCATGAATTTCATGTATTCGTTTTTGGATATCCCCTGCATGCTTATGTCTTTGTTTTTCAGTCATTTGCAGCAGGTTATATACACTGGCAGTCACCAGGATACCATTGATCGGCCGGCGGGAACGATATTCCTTGATTAATTTCAAAAACCCTTTCCAAGCCACCTCATCAACAGGTTTATAGCTATCATGAGTCGTATAGCGACCTGCAGTATCCAGAAATATGGCTTCATCAGTAAACAGCCAGTCACAATTTCTTGTCCCTCCCACTCCTTTTACACTGCTTTCTTCGGCATCATTATCATCCAACAGAGGAAAATGGAGTCCTGAATTTTTGAGGAGAGTAGTTTTTCCGCATCCTGGCGCTCCGATTATAATGTACCAGGGCAATTCATACAAATATCGTTTATCACGCCCACCTTTGGATCTTTTTTGTTTAAGCTTCTTCAGTGCGTTCTCAAATTTCAGACGTAAAGTATTTAATTCCGCTTTTTGCTTCTCTTCAATATCGGTTTGATCAGCCTCCGATTTGGCCATTTTATCCATGAATTTTTGATCGGTACTGCTGGAGCTTGCGCGCATTATTAGATTATACACAGCCCAGATGATGACGATAACGAGAATACACACCATCCGACTGTGTTCGGAACTCAATGGTTTTTTATTTGCAAACGCAAACAATGGCCCTGCAACCCAAATTATTGCACAAATTGCAATGATCCCGACTAATTGTATAAACCACTTCTGTTTTATAAACTCTATTACAGTTTTCATAAATCACCTAATATGTATATCTATCCGACGATTCGTTGCCCGATTCGTTTTCGTGTCATTCGGCACGATTCGTTCCGAGTAGCCTTTTCCTCTGGTACTAATACGTTTCTCCAGTGATGGTTGAGCCTTCAACATTATTTTTTCGGCGCTTTCAGCCCTTGCTTCGGATAATCTGTGATTGTCCGGAAATTGAATCGAAAACCGTATTCTCTGACTGTCTGTATGTCCATGAACCTCGATTCGGGAGGTATCATCCTTCACCTCATCCGCAACTTTTTCCAGAATAGAATGAAACTCTTTTTTTATCTCAGCTTTTCCCGATGGAAACGTATTGGAAATACGGATAATGGGGCCATCAATCACTTTTACCATGCCTTTTGAAATTTCTCGTGCCAGCAATTTTTTGAACCTGTCGATTTGATCCTGGATTTTTCTTGTTTTTTTCTTGACGACAGGAGGGGGTTTTGGAATCGGCTCCGATATGGTCATTTTTTTAGCAGAAATCGGTCTTGTTTTTGCATTTGCAATATCAATGAGAGAATCATAAACAGAATCCGAAGATATAGAGATAAAAAAAAGAAAACCCGTAAAACTCAATAACAAAAATATGCATGCAACTGATGAAATGACCCACATAGGAACATAGCGAATCAAAGGGTTGTTTACCGGACGTCCCTTCCAGTGAATGGACAAATTTCGATTGTTATGGTCTTCTGCTTCTTCGATCAAAGCATAAAGTTCTAATCGATCCTCCTCAGCCCGCTGCTTTCCATCGCTCATTGGGCGGTATTTCCCCTGAAAACCCAAGCTTAAACAAACATAAGCGAGTTTGAGCAATTCCAGATTCTTTCTTGATTGTCGTTTTAATATTTCGACCTCATCAAAAAAACGCTCGCCCAGCATCTGTTTGAAAAAGCGGCTGGACAGGTTGACATGTTTCCAGCTACTCTGGAACCCCCAAGGAGTATTCAACACGCTTTCATCCAGCAAAGCACATAAAAACAGCTTGGCAGTACGTGCATCGGCTTCGGAAATCCCATGGCTGAGAACATATTTTTCAAATTCATTTATCTCATCCACCAACTTTTTATATAACCCCTGAGTATCTTCATAAAGAGCTACACTTCTAATTTTTGGAGCCAGGGATAAGATTGAAAACGAATTGGTTATATAAAGATTTGATCTGCCAAATTGGACGGATTGAAGATCACTATCCCAGATGTCAGTAGGTGAAAAAGGTTTCTCGCCCACTCTGGAAGCTTGTATACCGCCTGGTCTAGGGCGGACTACCGAGTTATTATCAAAATCAAAAGGATCAGAAGGACACATAGTTCTATACCTTACTTTATTGTTGCTTGATTGCCCAAAGTTCCAATTGGAGGTCGGGGAAATCAGCCGAAATGTGTATGCCCATGCCAGCGGATGAAGTCATTTCTTTCCATAAATCGCATTTTGTGTCGAGTTCAAAATAACTGAATCCAGGATGAAATGGCAGTTCCCGAGGTGGAACTTGCAGGTTTTGAATCGAAATACCCGGAATAAGGGAGTTTATAAATTCTCGAATCTTTTCGATCGGAGCGATCACGATCTGTTTTGGTAAATCATTAGTAAGGCTCCTGCTATCCACCTGAGCCTTTACCGCTAAAACAAAAATCGCATTTTTAAGCAAGCCTATATCTGGCGTGTCAGCTCCGTATGTATTGTATTCTGGGCCATTAAGTTTGATCGGAATGGCCCTTTGTTCATACTCTCGTGTCAATAATTGTCTTATCTCGTCCATAACCGGCTGGAACGTGGTCTGGAGGTTATCATGTCGATATTCCGGAAAATCAGCAGGGCGTTTGGTGTTCGAAAGAAATGTTGCCAATTCTCCCGACAATTGAATGAGCAATCTATATAATTCTTCTGGATGCAGATCATCAATCGTGGACAGGTGCTTGAATAACAACTGGTATCGATTGACAACCTGAAGCAATAACAAGTCGGAAGTCTCGGCAACACCACCGCCGCCTTCCGTTCCCATTCGATTGGCTATAGCTTCACCGCGTGTATTGAGTACTCCCATCAGTTCTATGATGTATCCGCTGAGTTTTTTCATGATATTGCAATTCATATTCGGAGGTATGAATTCGTCATTGATAATGATGTTTTTATCTGCCCGTGCCTCAAGCACCCGTGCGACGCCCAGACATGTATAGCCGGAACGGTCAACCTTTTCCAAAAGAAGACGTATCTTGAGCTTACCGATATATAAGGGAACTTCTCGAACTTCTTTAAGACCATCGGTAATATTGTTTTTGACATACGTCTCACGCATTCGATATCGTGCGAGACTTTCTACGTGATCCTCGCTATCCGTTTCCACAGATTCAGATCGACGTACAGGCAATGAAAGGTAAATCAATTCATTACCCATGTCCTCGGGGACATCCAACGGTAGAGGTAAATCGTCATTCCCGGGAAGATCGAAAGGTGTTCCATCCTGAAAAATTCCCGAACATTCCTTAATCGCCAATTTACCTGTTTTAAGAAGGTCGGTATCAATGGTCAGCTTGCGAAATCCCCAGTTAAACGGCTGTATTCCCTGACAGCGGCCATTGATCAAATTATCGAGAAAACGATCATGTTGTTGGAAATGTTGAGCAGATAAAGGCATTCCTTCTAACCAGATGACTTTTCCGTTATGCATAGTCTTTTATTTCCTCCGTCTTCAGTATCAATTTTGCCTTTCACCATTGTTTGGTATTTCAGACATCGAATTTTCATAAGCATTTGCGAATTCTTCATCAAAAAGTGTATCTATTTCATTGACAATTCCTTTATATGCTTTGTAGTATGCATCCCAGCACTTGCTTTTTTTCGTAATCGGGTTTTTATATTTTTCTTCAAATTGTTTTGGCTCAAGTCTTTCAAGTAGTTTGTCCAAGATGGCTTGAGCCGCGGTGGTCATACATAACTGATGTTTTGCAACATCTTTGTAACTTTCTTCGATGGCGGTGGCTGCGTCCATAAATCCTTCATGTTTATCTATCAACATGAACTTGAGGGCAGCATCTGTTGTTGTACTCGAAAATTTAAGAGGATTGTTCCAGTTTTGATTCATCATGGTTTCCTCGGCATATATTTCCGATTTCCCCATACTTCGTTCTTCCAGCATAGTTCGCAGTCCATCAATGAGCTTTCTAAAAACTGTCCCAAGTGTTTTTATGAATTCCGTAGCTTCTTCATCTTTTATTCCTTTTTCATCTACAATTCCAAGAGCATCAAGGAAAATTTCGATAAATTCATTATTACCTTTTTCAGCTTTTTTTTTAGCTGTCATTACGTCTTTGGTAGCAGCCTTTCCTGAAGATTTGGCATCATCCAGTGGAAGGGGTTCTTCGGAAAAATCCGAAATTTTATCTGAGTTTTTATCTGAATTTGGCATCTCAGAAGACGAAATCGGTTTCTTCTTTGATGAAGGCAACAGATTTTCTGGATTGAAATCGGGTGGAATAATAAACGATTTTTGATTTGATTTCGCTATTCGTTTTTCCTTTTGAGGTGAGATAATAGAAGAGGGACTTGATTCATCATTCAGTGTTTCATCAGGAGCAACAACACCGGAAGATTCTTCATCATCGCTTTGACCAGGAGAAAAATCAAACGGGGGGGAAACCAACTCTACCTTATCTATATCTTTTGTAGTGACAAAACCGTTATCAAGGATATCGGAAACTTGAACATGTGCAGGATTATCTGAAATACCAGTTATTCCAATTTCTAACAGATAAGCTCCTACTTTGAGTTGATCTCCGTCCATGAGCTTGACTTCACTTCCATGTATTTTATTATCATTTACCAAGGTTCCATTTGAGCTGTGGTCATGCAAATAGAAAAAACCGTTCTCGAATTTAATGGTAGCGTGCTGGGATGAAATAGTCGGTTCTTGGTCATTCAGAAATAATGAAGAGCTATGTAATCGACCAATTGTACCACCATTTATATCGAAATTGACAGATCTTTGCTCTAAAAGCTGTCTGCCTTTATATTGTATAACTTCAATTTTAAGCTGCATTTCTCTTATCCTATAACGTTTTTGGCTGTAGCAATGTCGTAGTCCATTTTCGTAGACTGGGTTGAGGAACGACGATCAATGCCAGTTTTTTGTCCCGTCAGTATTATTATGTTAAGATCTCCTATTCTGTCAATGGATTAAATATCAATGTAAAAATGAGTTTCACTCCATTGTCACGACAAAAACGAAGATTTCTTGAAGGTCTTCCTATCAATGCCAGATAAAAACATTTTGGTCATGATCAGGATTTTGACCTTAATAATACTGCATTGTCTTTCTGCCATACGCTCAAACTCGTAAATAGAAAAATGCTGAAAAGAATGGCAATGATAATAATTTTTCCGTCAGGAAATCAATTACTTATTGAGTACATAGCATAGCTCCGCCCCTTCGATTACATCGAATTTCACCATCCAACCATTTGTTTTTATTACACTTTACGTTTAAAAAATTTACACTTTACGTTTAAAAAAATTTACACTTTACGTTTAAAAAAATTTACACTTTACGCTTATACTTGAAGCTATAGTTGTGGTCAAGTAATTTTTGCTGCAAGTTGGAAGTAAGGAGATATCCCATTTTTTCACGAACAAAACTTCCTTTTAACTTTTTGAAAGTTTCACTATCTGTTTTTCAAATTCTCTGAGCAGGTCTTCTGTGCTGCGTTCGGAATCGAACCATTTTTTACATCTTTCGTATTTTTCCTCAAATGTGTTGAAATATTTGCCTTTTCCCAGTAAACGGCTCCCTCCGGCTGCTTTTATCTGTTCAGGATCAAGTTCATCCAATATCGTTTTTATAACTTCGCGGCCAGAATACTGAAATGCCTTGTGGGCAACCAGAAAGGACTGGTTGATCTGATCCAGATAAATCTCAATTGATGATGTGTCCTTGTCTCTTTTCATATGGTCCTGTACGCGTGAAAGGATCGTGATGCCTTCTGTATTTCCGCCGTTGAATGTATCATCTATCTGCTTTACAATTTTATTGAGCGATGTGAAAATTGCCCCTAAAGCTTCGGCCAGTCTCTGAAGCAGTTCTCCTGATAACAGATCGTCGGAAGAGAGATTTCTGCCAATCAGCCTGGAAAAAATTTCCAAGAGTTGATCTTCTCCCATGTTCTCAATATCGGATACGGAATGCTCGAAAGCTTTTGTCAGATTATCAAGTGATACCATCTTCTCGGATGTTGAAAAATCGGAAAATTCCTGTTCAAGTCTTTTTTCGATCAGACATTGAGCATCGTTGGGATCGTTTGAATATATTTTTCTCAATTCATCTGTCAAATGTTCTCGAGATATCGATTCGTTCATGGTCAGACCACCTTTTTTTCAAATGAGATCGTCTTCACTTCTCACCACGGTTTTGCAAATTTATTGAACTTACTCTGGTTTTGGTTAAATCGTCATCCCATACATCTGGCGCTGGCTCAACATCAGGTTTTTCAGCGATCTTGTCAGCCAGTTTCAAAGCTTTCGACCTAGCTTGCTCCAAATTTTCGGGAGTAATGATCATTGTAGTCTGCCTCTCCCACCCCCTTTGGTCGGCATTGGGCTTTTGCGATTGTGTACTGGTCGACTCCAGAGAATTCGATGTGGAAGCAACGATAACCGTAACTGGCTCTTCCCAATCTCTCGCATCCGATCTGTCTATAGGGGCGGGCGCTTTAATCGTTTTAATGTTCCAGGCATCCTCTTCAGATTCAGATTTGTCAAGTGTTGCAGACACATTTTTTTGGATCTTATCTGGAACTGACAAATCTTTCTGGTTTATAGCATTGGCGTCCTGCTCTTTCCATTTTCCGGCAATTTTTGAGAGAATATTGAAAATTTCTCTGTCATTCGAGTAATCTGGTTCAATTGTTGGAATATCACTGAAAAGGGCTTCCTTTATTTCCTGCCTGAGAAGTTCGAGTTTCCGGATGAATTCATGAGGCACGAATTCTGTATTTTGTGCAAGACAGCTTCTTATCGGCATCCATCCCAGATCAAGAGCTTTTTTCCATAGATGCTCCCAACAGGGTAAAATGCTATTTTCTTCAGGCTGCCAGCATGAGTTTTGAGAAGAAAACGATCCGCTATATTCTACAGCTTCGAAATTTCCGGTCTGAATAGCATGTCTTATCGAATCGCTGTCAAGCATATGATCTACAGCCTTCTGAACCTGCCCGATGTCCTGGATGGCATTTGCCATTAGAGCCACGAACCACATTCTTCCCAAAAAATAAAGGCTGTAATCGGGCGGAAGTTTGATGTCATTTGTATATTTAAGTAAAGTCGGCCCGCCTATACCCATCATTCGGATATCAAAATTCCAGAAAAAAGGCAGAACATGGCTTTTGCCAAAAAATGTTACCCATATTCTGTCTGTTGACAAGCCGAAATCAGGATGCCTGTACCTGCCCATCCCCTGGAAAATCTTCTGTGCAAAGGATTTGAGAAAAGAGAGTTTCAGATAGAGAGATTCCAAAAAAAATTTTTCGCTGTCTCGGAAAAAAAATCCTGTTTTCGGCAACCCTTGTGGTTCAAGAGATTTTAAAAAGGATATTCTACCTGCCTGTTGCCTTGCTGAAAGCCTTTGAACAAGTTCTTTGACGGATGCACCTGAAACCAGAGACATAAAATCCATGATATGCACGGAATCAGCATGGTAAATCGCCATAAAAAATGGGTAAAAGGAAAAAGGGAGAATCCGTTTTGAGGCTTTATTTTCTGGGCCGTAACATATCTTAAGATCGGAACATTTTTTACAGGGAAGAAGACAATTTGCCGTTTTTCCTGTTCCGCTGCTTCCTGTCAATTGTCTGAATTCATTTATCAGGTAAGTGCGATCCTTTAAAACCGGGGAATCTGTGTCTTCCAATCTGAATACATAAAAATCTGGTCTCTGGGAAGATTTCGCGCAGGCAGGGCAATAAAGATACCTTTTCAAAGAAGTGGAATAAGATAGAAGACCTGAAGTGGAAAGCAGTTCATCATCTGTACACAATTGCAGAGGGCTTTCGCATTGGGGACATGGCGGATGAAAAAAACTTTTTTTGACCCTACAATAGAACAATGGATCAAACGCCTGCAAAGCACCGCTGCTGTCTTTTTGATCTGCCAGGACTATACGGAAATCATCACTCTTGTGTTTCAAATCACGAATAAAAGAATTCTGCCAGTATTGTTCGATATCTTTGTTGGTAACTGGCCATAGCTCGTCCTGTTTGACAGGATATTCATCCTTTTGTACCAAAAGAAAAAGGTTTCTTATCCTGCTTCCCGCATCCGTAACCCAATCGGCCTTTATGAGGCGTGAAAAAGGTCCTGGTTCATGAATGAGACAAAAAGGAAACCCTGCAACATGCTGATCATTTTCCCTGTCAATGGACAAAGAAACCTGCAAATGACACTGGGTTGAATCATCAAGATACGAAAGTAATGAAGGCATATTTTTTTGACCCGAATATTCGTTTTAATAAAGTTAAACCTGACTAAAGCCTTATCTGTTTCAAATGTTCAATCAAATCGACAATTTTTTTCATGAATTCTGAAAGGGTTCTACTGTCAAATGTCATTGTGATCGCATTTTTAAAGTCAATCAAATCGTCTATCATCTCCTGGGCGCTTTGATATCGTTTTTCCTTTTTCTTTTCCAGGCATTTCATGACAATTCGATCCAACATGACAATTCGATCCAACTCTTTCGGGGTATATGGTATCTGTTCTATTATTCTAGGGATCGGTTTATTAGGGATCGTGTTTATTGCCTCAATGATGGAGGCAAATCTATACAATCTTTTCCCTGTCAGTATTTCATAGAATATTACCCCCAAAGAAAAAAGATCGGATCGATTGTCAACTGATATTCCCAATGCCTGCTCAGGGGACATATATTCGAGTTTTCCCTTAATAGTTCCTGCGACAGTTTTGCTTGGATCAGTGCTTGTTTTTGAAATCCCAAAATCGGAAATTTTGACTTCTCCCTGTTTCGACAGCAATATATTCTGAGGGCTTATATCCCTGTGTACGATATTGAGAGGTTCTCCTGTTTCATCATCTTCTTTTGCATGGGCATATTCAAGGCCGCTGGCTATCTGAGAAATGATATAAGTGGCTTCATCCACCCTGAGAGCGCGTTTCACTTCAACCATAGCTTTCATGATTTCAGCCAGATTTTTGCCGCGGACATATTCCATGACAATTATATATTCATTGCCGTATTTTCCATAATCAGAGATCTGTACAATATTAGGGTGCTGGAGTTTTGCGGCCAGGCGTGCTTCTCTTATAAACATATCGATAAACTCAGGATCTTCCACAAAGTGGGGAAGGATTTTCTTTACGGCTACGGTTCTTTTGAAGTCATTATCCCTGACATGGTCAGCCACATACAATTCAGCCATACCACCCATGGCCACTCTTTTTTTCAGTACATAAGGTCCTAACTTTTTTTCTTTTACGGTTTCAGGCTTTGGGGTCGCTTTTTCTTTTACGGTTTCAGGCTTTGGGGTCGCTTTTTCTTTTACGGTTTCAGGCTTTGGAATCGCTCTTTCTTTTTTCATGCTTTTCAACTTTGATGCAATGCTCACTATAACAAGCAATAAAAGAAAAATCACAGGTACTCCAACTGATGTACCTTTCAGAATCAGGCTTTTGTATTTCTCAATCGGCTGATTTACGGATGATGTAAAAACAACATACCAGAATCCGACTGTTTTGTCGCTGACTCTGAGTTCAGATGCCAAACCAGTCATCAATTTATTTTTATTTATAACAGCAACTTCAGCTAATATATTATCGAATTGTGCAATAGCAGTTTTTTCTATTTGATCTGAAAAATAAATTTTTGCAGATTCCGGAAAGTCTGTAGTGATCAATTTCCGATCACGCCATAAAAATGCAGAAAATTCCATTCCTTCAGTTTTTTTTATATTGGAAATTGCCTCTTCAAGCTTGTCTTGCTCCTGTCTGACAAGAGCGAATCTGAGTGTTACATGAGGTTTACGAATAGACTTTGCCACATTTTCGTAATACAGAGGCAAACCGCTTTCAAACTGTTTTTTCAACCCGTCTATGGCAGAGGTGATCTCCTTTTGTTCACTGTAGCTGCAATAGAAAAAACCGCCTGCTGAAGCTAAAGCCCATACAATTAAAAACCAAAATATGATCAGCTTCTTCTTTTTTCCGTTTACCGGTTTACTGTCAGACAACTTTTTACTCCAGTTTAAAAAAAATATTTTAGTAGTTACCTGCTTTACCCATATCACCGTATTTGAAGCCGCTCCCAGAACAGACATCCATACTCCCTCTTTGAAACCAGTTTATAATGTCCCTGATACAGGCTGGGAAAAACTGTGCTGCTTTTCTTGTTAATCAACCCCTGCCAAGTGTTGCTGTCCAGATTCGGATCTTTTGTAATCAGGGTCTTGTATGAAGTCTGCACTATTATCAATAAATACTGCTTTGTCAAGTGCCTTATAATTCAGTTTTTCGGTTTTTCCACAAGAAATCCGGTTGAGTTTCACTAAGTGGGCTTGACCCCATTTTTATTCCCTGCCACGTATCCCGCTTTTCCAGTATCTGCTTTATCATTTCCATAGTGCCTCGCTTGTCGAGTGACCATTGAGGAGACACAAGTTCACGGAGATGAGGTTCCCCGGTAACGCGCTGGATCACCATGTTTTCCGGAAGCCGTTCAATGAAATCACACGCAGTTTCGACATATTGCTCCTGGGTAAGGCATTCAAAATATCCCTGCCTGTAAAGTGCTTCAAGGGGAGTATCTTTAACTACATATAAAAGGTGTAGCTTGATACCGTCTATATTCATCTGCGCTATGGCGTTGGCAGTTTCGAGCATATCAGATTTTGTTTCACCGGGAAGGCCCAGGATTACATGGGCGCAAATCTTGATACCACGGCCTTTCGTGGCTTCCACTGCCTGTTCGAAGCACTTGAAATCATGTCCTCTGTTTATCAGGTCAAGAGTTTTGTCATGAATCGACTGAAGGCCATATTCGATCCAGACCATATTGTCTTCGGCATATTCTTCGATCAGATCAAGTATGGGTTCGTTCACACAGTCGGGCCTGGTTCCTATGGCAAGACCGATAACGCC
>JAUCGE010000087.1 GCA_030377965.1 Desulfobacterales bacterium HSG16 | reverse complement strand
ACGCACTCTTCTTTTACAATAAGCGGAACACATAAAATGGATTTAGTTATAAATGATGTTTTGTGGTCTACAGCTTTGTGAAACCTTTTATCTTTTGACGCATCGAAAATAACAGTATTTTGTTTGTTTTCTATGACCCAACCAACAATGCCTGTGCCCTGTTTTAATCTCATACCGGATATTTTGTTTTTAACAGGTCCAACCGATACATGACATACGTTATCGTTGCTATGTTTTTCCTTCATCCAAAAAGAACAGGCTTCGGCATCCAAAACAGCAGCAACTTTGTCAAGTATGGTTCTCATCAATTTATTGGCATCCAGAGTTGCATTAAACTGTTTAGAGATATCCATCAAAAGTTCCAGGCTTTTGACTTTAGCTTCCAGCTCCCTTAGTTTGTCGGTATCTTCATTTTGCTCAATATGCTTTTGTGCAGATAAAGCAACATTACTATGGTTTTGGGGCAAGGTCACATGTCCTTTCCAACTGCATAATTTAATCTTGCTAATGAAATCAAGTATGAGGCAGTTGCCATTGTATAGTCTTTTCTGGTTCGTGTTAACAAATCCTGCGCATCCAATACGTCTTTTGCAGTACCTAACCTTTCCTGGTATCTAATTTTATTGACCCTAAAATTTTCTTCGCTCTGTGCAAATGTTTTTTTTAGAATGGTTAATCTCTGGTCAGCTTCCTGTACGGCGAGCCACGCTTCCTGAACTTCCAGCATCAACTGGTCCTCAAGATTGCTCAAAAGCAGCCTACTTCGTCTAATTTCGGCTTTAGCAGCTGTTATATCTGTTTTTGTTTTGTTCCATTCCCAAAGACTCCAGTTTGATGAGAGACTAATTCTCTGGTCGCTTTGACCTCCTTTTATGCTCAATGAATCTCCCCTCCTGCTGGTAGTGATTTCAACCTGAAGTGTCGGCCAATAGGAGGTTTTAGCTAAGTCCAAAGATGATAGGTTTTTGTCCACCACAAGTTTTGCCTTCAACAAATCCATCCGGTTGGATAAAACATTTTTTTTTGCCTCATCATAGCTCAACAAGCAAGGTCTCCATGATAATGTTTCTAGAGGCTCTATCCTGGTATCCACATTTTTGTGTAATAATACATTTAATCTGGACATTGCCAAAGCCAAGTCATTTTCAGCAGAAATCAGATTATTTTTTCCTTGAGCCAATTCCAGCTCGGCCTGGAGAATATCCGTCCTCCAGATCCAACCCTCCTTGAAAAAATGCTGGGCGTTTGAAACGTGTTTATGTAGCCTTTTAAGAGCATTTTGAGTCTCAATTTTAAGTTCATTTGCTTCAAGCAGTCGAAACCAGGCAGATTTAACATTGAAAGTTGTTGATTGAAATTGTCTTCGAAATTCAAAAGAAGCATTTTTGCTATCCATTTTAGACATTTCCCACCTTATAAAAAGATTGTTCCCCTGAGATAAAGGTTGTTTTAGGGACAATGTTGTATTGTAGCTGTCATCCCGTTCGTTTAAGTATTCAGATGCGCTCCATGAAAGAGATAGGACTGGAAACATATTGCGGTATGCCTTTTTCTCTTTTTCTCTATATATTTTTAAATTTTGAAAATAAGATAAAAATTGGGGGTTTTGTTCATAAGCAATATTAAGGCACTCCTCCAGAGTAAGCTTAAGTTTTTCAACACAACTTTTATTCACTGTATAGGGTTTATTGTTAAATGGTTCTTTGCATAATAACACAGGTGCAACATATGAAATGGCAATCAACTGTACAAGAAGTCCTATAAAAAAATATTTTTTCATTTTTTACTATTTCCATGGAGCAAGGGTCACATACCTTCCGATAAGCAATTTTTCAGTAGATTGGATTGTCCAAATTACTCTTCTTAAGCCGCTTGCAGGGTCAAGCAGAGGTAATATATTTCTAACAATGGCAATACCTACCTCTCTTTTGCCAACAAAAACTTTCGTTTGAGCACCTTTGTCAAGATTGTGTGTTAGATCAAGAGGAGTATCAACCGTAAGTTTTAAGCTTTTAATATCAACCAGTTCAGCTATAGGTTGGCCTGGAGATACCCTTTCTCCGGTATTAACCAAAACTTGAATAATTACTCCATCAAAAGGAGCAAGTAGTTTTGACTCTTTTACGGCAAGTTTGGAAAGGTCAAGTTTTGCTTTGGCAATATCAAGTTTAACCTTTACCTGTTTTATTGAAAAATCAGCTTCAGTTAAAGCGATGGGAGAGAGTATTTTCTCCTGCAGAAGTCTTGCTGTTTTGTTTCTATTATGCTCTTCCATTTCAACAGCTAATTGAGCAGCACTAATTGATGCTTTAGCTTCTTTCAAAACGATTTTTAGTTTTTTGCCATCAAGGGAAGCTAAGATAGAGCCTTTTTTTACTACTTGTCCTTCTTCAGGAATAGAAATTATAATTCCAGGCTGTGAAAAAGAGAGAATTGTTTTACGAAAAGGTTTTACTACACCGCCTATATTTTCGATTGAAACTTTCTGTGAGTTCTCAACTTGGCAGGGAGTTTGGGCACTTGAAAAAACAGAGAAAAAAACAAAAATAACCAATAGATAGCGATATGGTTTCATATTAAAAATTGCCATTTTAAATTCAGTAGAGTACTTTATAAAATAAATATCAGATATGGTTCGTCCGAAAATTTGTTCAAATAAAACTAATATACACATATTGAATGTTATAGGTCAATTAAATTCAAACAAGATCATAAAAAATGTGAAACACAGATTTATTGCACCTGAATACTCATTGAATCTGTAGAAACTCCTGATGTCGATGTTAATCTAAATATAAATTCACCATGAAAGCCTTTTGGAAAAACCAAATTCGGCAATGTAATGACTGCCCTGTTTTCCTTAATTGTTACAAAATCAATTAGCAAAAATAAGATATCCTGCCCGTTAAATAGGTCAGTTTCCGTCAGGAGTAAAACGGGCGCGAAGAAAATCAGGCGCCATTGCATCAATATAATCAGGAACAGGAAGTGTAAAAACCTCACCCGTAGCCTGGTTAACCTGGTAAAAACCTGTCCAACAAAATACAAAACAAAGATGGATAATTGCTATAAGATTCGTTGTTTGGATAGTGTTCATATTATATTGATCCTTATTTAATAAACTAATTATGATCTAATAATTTTTTCAACACAAATCCCATCAATTGGAAAACGCTTTTCAACAATGAGCTTAGCGCCTGAACTTTCAACTAGACTATGATCAAGTTCCATTGTGGCCTTGCAGACATTAAGGTGTTCTGAACGGCAATACCCGGCCGGGCATTTTTTAAATGTATAAATTTTTGAATCTTCTGAAATTTCCTCGACCTTATATTCTGCACCAATAAGATTTAAAAAAATTTCCCAGTTCCATATGGCATTTTCATAGTTTGCTTCTTTTCGAAAACCAAGGAACGCTAGATTCGGGAGAAGTTTGCCTATCATCTTGTTTGATAAAGCAAGAAAATTTTTCCCAAGAACAGGAAACCTTAGAACGCTCCTGTTCAACAATCCGACAACTGGGGTTACAAAGGAAATATTCCATGAAACTTTCGCATTATTTGTTTTCGTCATTCAAATTTTCCTGTTATCTGTCATATAATAATGTTAATAAATTTAGATCAATAAAAGGCCCTGCCTTTTTTTACGATAATAAAGGACATTATTAATTTATCAATTTTACTTTGTAAAGTGTTAACTATTTTTTATATTCTTCAATTAATTTATTTTTATAATATATTGTTAATACAAGATTTATTGAACTTTATGAATACTTGTGTTTAAATCATAAATACTCTAACTTGATTTTTTGAAAATTTTGATAAATAATACTATAGATTAGTAATTTATATCAAATATTAAATATTAATTCTATTGTGTGACGAATTTAATTCTAAAAGGACATTATTGTGAAGAATAGCAGCCGAATTTTAATCATTGATGACAACCAGGATATTTTTAATGATTTTAAAACCATACTTATAGATTTAGAAAATTCAACCTCAATAGATGCCCTTGCGGCTGATCTTTTTGGTGAAGAATTCACTGAAATAAAGAATACATACAGCTATGAACTGGATTATGCCCCCCAGGGAAACATTGGAGTTGAAAAAATTTCCCGGGCTCTTGATGAAGACCGCTCCTATGCACTTGCATTTGTTGATATGCGAATGCCTCCAGGATGGAATGGTCTGAAGACAATAGAACACATCTGGAAAATTGATCCACATATTCAAATTGTGATCTGTACAGCTTTTTCTGATTATTCCTGGGATGAAATTGCTGAACGTCTTGGTAAAACAGACCAGCTCCTTATACTAAAAAAACCTTTTGATACAGCTGAGGTGGCCCAGTTAGCCAGTGCCATGACTGAAAAATGGAATCTGTCCAAAAAAGCTGCTTTAAAAATGGATGAAATTGATCAAATTGTTCAAATAAGAACTACGGAATTAAAAAAAGCAAATTCCAGGCTGGAGCAGGAGATCAGTGAGCACAAAAAAACCGAACAGGCCAAATTGCAGATAGACCAATTGCTGGAAACCACAAAAGCAATTTCAAAGGCAAAAACCAAAGTCATGGCATGCGCCACCGCCCTTGTACATATAGTGTCTATGCTGAAAGAACTGGATATTCAAAATGCTGAGTTATTCCTGCCCCAGAAAAATGACGACTCTTATACAGGTTATGAACTATGGTCCAATAATAAAATAACGGAAAGCTTTTTACCCCATGAAGTTTCTGATGTAACAAACAGGGAACTCAAACAGATAACTAAAATTACATTATCCAAATTCAAACTGACGATCCCGGTAATTTCTGAAAAACATAAACAGGCTGTTTTTAACATTCACCTGAGTCAAACCTTTGATACATTGAATGAACATACTCTTAAATTTATTGAAGGAATTACCCACTCTTTATCACTTTATCTGGACAATTTAGACTCCGAAGAAAACCGGAGACTTGCAAATTTAGGATCTATGGCGGCTGCCATTGTACATGACCTGAAAAATCCCATCGGTATTATTATGGGATATGCTCAAATGGCTGAAGATGAGGAAATCAGCAGCAGTATCAGGAACGAATACCTGCATACAATTTATGAAGAAGCAATGCGCATGTCTGAAATGGCGCATGAAATTTTAACATTCAGCCAGAGAGATGTTGAACTTAATCTGAGTATTATTCATACAAAATCGTTTTATGATGATATAATAAAACTCCTGAATCCTCTTTTTTCGGAAGAAGGTATGTTTTTTAAGCATAACTTCAGATTTGAAGGTTATCTTCAATTTGATATTAACAAAATCCGCAGGGTCATTCTTAATCTTGCTACAAATGCAAAAGACGCCATGTTAAAAAATGTATCCGGAAATGGGAGTTTTAGCTTTGAAATTGACAGTAATCCAAAAGGAATCATTATAAAAGCTATTGATAACGGGCCGGGAATACCGGAAAGTATCCGTGCAACCCTTTTTGAGCCTTTTGTAACCCATGGAAAAACCAGCGGCACAGGCCTTGGCATGGCCATTGTAAAAAAAATTATAACTGCCCATGGAGGAACTATTGCATTTGAAACTCACATAAATAAAGGCACAAATTTTACCATATCAATTCCCATGGATTTTACCCGGATAGCAAAACAAAAAGCTGATATGAAAAAATTAAAGAAGAACCTTAACACTAAACGCGTTCTTATTGTTGATGATAATCCATCAGACAGATGGCTGTACCGCTCCTATCTGAAAGATCTCAATTGCTATGTTGTAGAAGCGTCTTCAGGTAACATTGCTTTCAAGCTCCTGGCTGAGGCTTTTGAACAGAAACGTCCTTTTGATGCCGTTATCATAGATAAAAATATGCCAGGTATGAATGGAGAAGAAATTGCTAAAACAATCCATCAAAACAAGGATTTAGCTGAAATAACCAGAATTATGCTAACAGAGGAAGGAAAACGGGGAGATTTGAAACAAGCCCAAAAATTGGGTTTTGCTGCATATCTTACAAAACCTATTGAAAAATCACAACTGACAGAATGCCTTGAACTAGCCTTAAAATTAAATAAACCAGAACAAATTATAACCCGTTTCCACCTTTCAGACGAGAGGAAAAAAAAGGTTAACATTTTAATTGCTGATGATAATGTCCTGAACCAGAAAATGATATTAGCTTATTTAAAAAAATTCGGCTACAGCGGTGATGTTGTTTCAAATGGTAAAGAAGTTTTAGAGGCATTGCAAAAAGTAAATTATGATATTATTCTAATGGATGTGACAATGCCGGAAATGGATGGTTTTGAAGCAACAAGGCACATCAGAAACCAGGACACCGGGGTTTTTGATAAAAACATTCCCATTATCGCTATTACAGCCCATACACGGGAAGAAGATATAAAAAAATGTTTAAACACGGGAATGAACGACTGCGTTCTAAAACCCATTAAACAGGATTTGCTGATTGAAACAATCAAAAAGCACACTGATCATAAATATTCGTTTTAACATTAATAACAAAAACAAAACATAAAGAGATTCACTATGAAAACAAGAACTTATATAATATTATTCTTAACAGCATTCTTATTTGTTACCGGATGTGAAAAGAAACCGGAAAAAAAAGTAAAACAAATAACTAAACAGGAAAAAAAGATGCCGTCACCGTCACCGGCTGAAATTTCAACAGATAACACAATTGCCAAAACTGATGATGTTAAAAAAGGACCTTTTGACTTTATCAAAATGGATAATCCTGCTTATAAAAAACATAAAAAAGGGATTATTGTATTGTCTCACAGGAAACACTCCGATGATTACAAAATCAGTTGCGGTGAATGCCATCATGATGAAAAAGGAATACCGCTCAACAACATAAATCTTAATGATAAAGTACAAGGTTGCATTGAATGTCATCAAAAACCAGGAGAAAGACCTAAGGGTAAAGGCGCTCCCAAATTATCCAAGAAAGAACGACTTGAATACCATGCAGAGGCTATTCATTATAACTGCAAGGATTGCCATAAAAAGCATAATAAAAAAACAGGGACAAAAAAGGCGCCGACAAGTTGTAATAAATGTCATAAAAAAAAATAAATATTATGTGAAATGACATTCAACATCATAACCAGCTATTCTTAAAGCCTCAACAATGTCCTTATCAATCCGGAATCCGTTTGCGTCCGAGTTCAGCACCGGGTTATGTGTTTTTATCTTAATTTGCCAGCAATTCATTTGCTACATCTATAGAATATTTCCAATCAATGTTTCTTTGAGCCATTCTGTTGTTTTGCTTCAGATTATTCTGGTGTTAATTCAACGTGCATAGGATCTAATTGTTTTCCCGACTTGACAAAACACTTTTTCACAAAGGGTTTATAGCCTTGCGCACGAATAACGAGCTCGAATTCACCAGCGGGTAATCCAAAAAAAAAGAAATTTCCTTTGTGGTAGCAATCAGCACGAGGAATAAAATAGTCTAATATATTGACATCATCACCTTCAAGCAGATGGGATTTTCGATGAATCCCGGTGCCATTCAATGTAATTGATTGTATCGTGAAGTTCTCCTGATATGGCATCCCGGCTGCCCAGTCCTTAGATTGCAAAGCGGATATCAGAGTGCCATAAATTACATTGTCAGGAGTCAACACATATTTGAGCTCACATGTTTCCTGGTTCTCAATCGTCACAGACACGTTTCCTTTGCCGATGGCAGTGAAAGCGCCAAAGGTTGTTAAATAATCACCGGCAGGGAAAGGACCAAGTATTCTGCCATTATCATCGGCCCTTAGCTTGATTTCCATTTCCGCATGCTTTTTGCCAATGAGCTGTAGTATAAGTGTAGGCTCAGGCCTTTCGCCGTCGAAAGAGTGATGATATGAAAAGTGGATCTTGAGGTATCCCCCGGATGGATGGGAAAAGGTGTTGATGATAGCATTGTACTGGTCCGACACGGCCTTGCTGTAGATAATGCTTGCATGGTCCACATTAAAGGCATAATTCATTTTCGCCTCTGACTGAGCTCTGCGGTCCAAAAGGCTGGAAAAAGCAATCGCTCTGTCGTTATTAGATCGAAATGGGTTGCGGCTTCCACGGTGGCCGTAAAACATATAAAAACTGACGGTATCGGGCATTTTTGTTCTGTATAGCGATTGGATAAACGGACTTTCCGGCTGCATATCGATCCAGCACGGTACGACCGCGGGCGATTGCTTGACACCGTACTCGGCCATTCTGTCTCCCCCCCATGGAGTTGCCAGTGAAATAAAAAGTTTTACATAGGGAAAACGGGCACTATGGTCCATAATAAAAGACCGGGCAACCAGCCCCCCCAAACTGTGCGCCGTAATATATAGCTGTTCAAAGTTGTACTTTAATTTCAGGTTCTCTAATTTCCAGTACAATAGATGGGACGAAGTTTTAATGGGGCTCCCGCTTGCATAATAAAAAAACCAAGGCTGGAAACGTGTTCTGTCGATGTTGTCGACAAAATACTTCCAGCCTTTTGGCGTACCTGTGACACCGTGTATAAAGAGTATCGGTATTTTTTGAGGATCATATTCCTCAAGAAAATAGATATTGCCCCCAATCTCCTTAAAAAATGTAAAACCTTCCCAATAGCCTTTGCTTCCATTCTCCTCTGAAAACAGTTCATCATCCAAATCAACTATTGCGCCCGCAAGCCGGCTGTAAAGTTTATGGGGTTTAACCGCTGAGATTTCGAATCCAGAGGGCACATCAATATTCTGCGCTTTTTCCGGAATAGAGATATTGATTTCTGCGACAACGCCTCCAGCCGGTGCAAAAACCATTTTCGGGTCACCGTACTGCCCTGCCGGTTCGCCGGCATCATAAATCAGGTTGCTGTTTTTATCCCAATACGCAAATACGTAATAATTTCCTTTGGCAACCAAGACTTCATACTCACCAAAATCATGCAGAACCGTATAATCGACAACCTCTTTTTTGCCCTGATTCATGGCGTAGGCAGCCACCACAATGGGTCCATTGCCTGGAAAGGCGGTAGAAATACGCCCGACCAGAGCGGTGGAGGCCAGACCTTGGGCATTCTCTTTCTTAAGTTTAATCAGGGCGCAACCCGTTGTTACCAAGCAAATTATCAAAAGAGCGACACCCGGCTTGTTGTAAACTGTAGGCAAACCTTTATTCAAGCCGACCATTGCTGATTTCAGTTTGTTCATACTTCTATCCTGTTTGGTTACGATCCAATAATTTCAAAAGCTTGCCGTATTGCATCTTAAAAATCGATGCATAGGCACATACTCCCTGGCCCGCTGTTTTCTATTTTCTATATATTTATGTATACTCGTCAGTTTTAAGTTTTAAGTGATTTCGTAACTCCCTGAATTCATTGAAACTCACAAAATTTGTACCATCTCAATACAAACGTGACTTTAGCACATTTATTGTTCAAGGTCAAAAATATAAACCAAATCCATTCAAGGGGGTGCATCATGGTAACTAATGGTATTTGATAAAGCGCCACAAGATTTCAATTAAATTCAATTCAGGTGAATATGGTGGTATATATTTTAAGAATAAGCCTTTTTTTCCCAATCAGGGATATTTTCTTTAAAAACGTCACTATGGTGCACTGGAGCATTGTCAATTATAACAATCGTTTTCTTATCTATTGTTTTGCTAAATTCATTAAAGCATGCAACTGCAACATTTGAATCAATCCTACATTCAAAACAATATCATTCTAAGCGATTATCGGTACTATAAAAACCTGCTACATTTAATTGTTTGCTTCTTCGTTCCTTTTCTCTTTTAAAGATTTTCTTAATCTTTTCCAACGTTTTTATAATTTCTAAATCCACAGCGTTTAATTCTGGGAGTCTTCCAGGAATAGGCTTGTCATATAAACCTTCTATTCCTAATTTTTCCCATAAAGAAATCCATGAAGATACGGAATTTCTGTGGACATCAAATATTGATGCAATTTCATCAATTCCATAGGATTTTGAACTTAATATAATCGATAGTGCTCTGCTACGTACTCTTGCTGACGAACTTTTTTTGATAATTTTCTTAGGGCTTTATAGTCAACTTTATTTAAGGTTTTTACAAATTTCACTGGAGTTTGTTAAGATCCAAAACAGGAGTTTTCATAGATATTCCAAAATTTTGAGTTACAATATATGGTGATTAATTGCATATATTTCATTATCCAGAAATGCCTTACCTCAAAAAAAGTTTGTTGTTTATAGGTATTGAAAATTTATTCAGAATTATTCTGATTATAACGGATTTTGGGGGAGAGTGTAGAATTTGATTTAAAGTGCTGAAAGCACGATATATACCAGCCCAGGCTGAAGGCCTGGGTAGTTTAGCGTTTATCCGTTTAGCCCTGCAAGGGTGTGATATATATTGAACATACTTTTTAGAAATGTTGAAAAATATATCTCAGCCTTTCAGGCCTTTTTTCTTTAGGTAATATTATACCTGGGGCTTCACCCAGGCTGGTATATTCAGCTCTTGCAGAGCATTAGTTATAAATCATTCTCCCCAAAATCCGTTATAACCAGTAATTTTTCTATCGGATGTAACAACCGGGCATCTTTATTGTTATTTGAATTTTTTCAAAAATGGAGAAGGTTAACCAGTGGTTAAGTTTTTTTCATACCCAACAGATATAGAGGGAGGAGATGATACAATTAGTATATCTCCGACCGACGACACAGCCAAAATCATTATATTGAAGCCTATATTTAACCTTGAAACTCAACATTACATATCGCTATGATAACAAACGTGATTGAATTACTCAACGTTCTAAAATTTCTTCACTTTACATCAACCACATTCGAAATCCTCTTTATAGTATCTGTAACAAATTCATCGTTTTCTATTTTAATTTCAATTGCATTGTTCTTACAAATTGACACACAGCGACCGCAGCCCCGGCAATGGTCTTTAATCACAGCACGCTCGTTTTCTATCATGATAGCATCAACAAAACATATATCCAAAGTACATTTTCCGCATCCTACGCATTGATCTGTTACGGATATTACAACACCCGGCATGCGATTTATTTTTGAGCTGATCTCAGGTGTGATTTCCGGAAGTACTTTCCAGAGACAACAGCATGGACAGCAATTGCATATTGTCAGCAGATTCCGGCCCGGTCCCACATTAAGCCAGACTGTGTCCAGTTTGTTGCGGCCGATAAGATGAACCAATCCTGCTTCCCGGCAGCGTTTGGCGTGTTCAAGGGCTTCTTCCGGTGTTACTTTCCTTCCAAACTTGGGATTAATATCCATGGCAGCCTTTCCCAAAAAGATACAGCCAAGTTCCCTTGGATAATCCTCACATTTTGTAGAATCCCGACAGATGCAGAAATCCATAATCCAATGGAAATTTGCTTCCCTGATAAAATGTTCCAAAACCTCTGATGGTGTAACCAGATCTTCTTTTTGAGACAGGGTTTTATTAACGGGAATAACTTTGTCCTGTAAAATGTAAAAAATTTCATCACCTTCAAAAAGAAGATGCCTGATCAAAGTTCCAATAACCGGATATCTGGACAATTTTGATAATAAAAATCTCTGTGAAAATGTGTGATTGATGAATGTTTTTATCCAATATGGACTTGCCATTTAAGCACCCCTACGGTTATATAAATTGAATTGTTTAATGAATCCCTGTCATCCTCCGGAACGTTTAGTTTTATAACCAAGCCGGCTTAATTCTTTTTCCAGCACATCCCTTTTGTCACCCTGAATTTCAATGACCCCGTTTTTTATACTGCCCCCGCTCCCGCATTTCTGCTTAAGGGATTTAACCAGTTTTTTAAGGCCCTCATTATCCAGACTTATACCGGTTATAAGGGTTACGCCCTTCCCTTTTCGACCCTTTGTCTGCCTCATTAACCTAACAATACCATCGCCTTCAGGAATAGATTGTTTTTTCCTGCAAGTACATTTACCTGAAGGTTTATTGCAGTCAGGACACATTTTGCCAAACTCTGTGGAATAAACCAGGCCTGTGTCTTTATTCTGAGATTTCATTCCCAAATTATTTACCTTTTCCCAATATCATTTATGAATCAGCTATCTTAATTTAAAATTCACATGGGTATATTTTAATTTTTTGTCATTTTTATTTAATTCAAGAACAGGATCAAGTGAAAAAACCCTTGCTCCTTCTATTTTTTTATCATCCAATAAGTACTCTTTTAGGTTTAAAGCCCTTTCATTAGCCAGTTCTTTTAAATCATGAATATTAACCTTTATATTTGCTTTTAAAAGTTTTTCCATCTCCTCAGGAGAAAGTTTTTTTGTCTTAACTGATGCATCTTTTTTTGCGGATTCAGGAATTTCAGCTGCATTATATGCAGCTGTCAATAACAATGAGTATTCATCTTTCTTAATACTAATTTGCTCTAAAGGAATATCTTCCATCTTATTCTTAAACCGGTTTTTTCTTTTCTCTGTTTTTAAAAGTGCATGAAATTTCTTCTGTATTATACCGATGCTGTCTTTTTCCTTATAAGCCGCACCTTCTATATCAAGCTTTAACACAGGTCTTTCATATAGAGCTTTTTTTAAAGAATTAAGTTTCTTCATATTTTTCTTGTCAATATTTGATTTTCCTGATTCAAATTCCACAAAACTAAGTTCATCCCCTCCCCCAAAAACTGAGCCCAGCATAGTAAATGGAGATGTAACTATTTTTGTGATAAGATTTACCAATGTTTTTACTAATGTTTTTCCAAAATTAAATTCAGGATCATCCAGCTTACCTTTTATGGGCAGGTCAATTTCAATTTTACCGTTTCGATCCTTAATAAGGGCAATTGCCAACGAAACAGGTAGGTTAGTTGCATCTTTGCTTTCTACTTTTTCTCCTAAAGTAAACTGATCCAGCACAAGGTTATTTGCAGCCGATATTTTATTATCTTTAATAACATATCCAAGATTCAAAAATGTTTTTCCCTTTTGAAGTTTATAACCCAGATATTTTCCGGTATAAGGTGAAAAAGGACTCATCTCAATATTATTAAATTTTAAAGCCAGATCGACAAACATTTTCTTTGCAAGAGGATTTATTTTGCCTATTATTGTTATGGGAGCCTGATCATTCCATTTCCCTGAAATTTTAACATCAGAACGTACATTTAATTGGGAAGACAACTCTGTGATTTTTCCTTCAAGTTTCTTTAAATTTGTACTGAATACAGGCTTAACCTGGTAATCTGAAAAGAAAACTTCGCCTCCGTTTAAGATAACAGAACCAATCTCAATTGGTAAAACAGGGTCTTCAGTCTTTTCAAAATTTTCATTTTCATCCTGTGATGCACCTGAAACTTTGGCAGTTTGTTCGTCATCTTTTTTATGTTCGCCTTGTCTTTTTTCGTCTGGTTTCTTTTCGCCTGGTTTCTTTTCGCCTGGTTTCTTTTCGTCTGGTTTCTTTTCGTCTGGTTTCGCGTCAGGTGATTTTTTCACAATACTATTTACGTTCAGCATGCCATTTTCATCAATCTCTATTCTGGAATAAAAATCTTTTAATGCGATACTGCCAATTTTTACAGCTGTTGGATTGTAATCAATATTAATTTCTGACAAATTAAATAAAGAAAATTTAAAAAAATTTTCTGCCTTTTTCTGGTCCACAGATGCCAGGTTAACTATTGAAGATTCTCCTGAAAAACCAGCTCTGATCTCATTTTTTTCATTTTTATCTATGACAGCCTTACCCTCAACATTAACCTTACCATCAGTTATTAAAACTTCTACATTCTCTGAAATATATGGTTGAAGTGGTTTAATTTCAAAATCATTTATTTTGACATCAAGATCAGCCATCAATGGTTCAATTCCAGCTTTTCCCTTAATACTCAACCTGCCTTTTTTATCAATGTTCATTGCAATTTCTAAATTAGAAAGATCATTTTTTTGATTAGAAATATTTTCTGCTTTTACATTAATATTTGTCAACTCCATTGAAAGGTCATCTGCCGGCGTATTGTCTTCCCATCTTACAGAATAGGATTTTAGCAAAAATTGTTTTAGTTTAAATTGAAAGGGATTAGAATCATCTTTCTTTGATTCAGAAGAGTCTGTCTTTAAATCAGGATCAGGATTATTTTTTGGAGGTATGAGTGTTGAAAGATTGATTACGCCTTTATCATCCCGTCTGCATAGCAAAACACAGTCTTCAGTTATAATTTTGTCTATAATCAAAGACTTTGCTTTTAAATCAAAAACTGCATCAAAGATACTGAAACCCGGAATGGATAAAAACTGCTCGCTGTTTTTTCTGTCATTCAGCTTAAAAGCTGATAAATTGAAATTAGCTGTACAGGTCAATTCCGGTGTATCGGTTTCATTGTCAGTGTGATAGGCAAAATCAGTTTTTATACTGGTACGGCCGTCATTAATGTTAAAATTTATAAATTCGCTGTAATATGGTGCATATTTTGGAAGATATACATTCATTATCTCAACAATCCCATTTGCACTTAATTGAACAATATTAAAATCCCCCCTGGCAGATATCTCCTCATTTGCTTTTGTTTTTAACTTAATAAAAAAATCGCTTTGAATTTCAGGTGACGAGGATACATTTTTAATGTCAAGTTGAAAATCATCAATTGTGTTTTGAAAAATCCCTTTTGCAGACTTATCAATGAAAAAAAAATTTCCGGAAGAAATCAGCAGATGCTCCACCAGAAATCCCGGAATTTCCTTTTTATCAGTTTCTTGTACTTTCTCTGATTTCTTATCAGGTGATGCAATTAAATCATTAAAGTTAAAAAATCCTTTATCATCCCTCATCACCCTTGCATACGGACTGATTAACTGCGCTTCTTTTATAACCGGGAAAAATTTCATCAGGGATATAAGCTGAATATTCACATAAAATTTTTCAAACGAAATAAAAACCTCACCATCTGTATCTTTAACTTTAAAACCTTCAACAGATGCTGAAAACACAAAGGGATTAAAACTGATATTTTCTATATTTACTTCCCGTTTCAGTATTTGAGAAAGTTTATCAGGAACAATCCAGCCGGTTATTAAAGGTATGCAAATAAACCCTAAAAAAGCATAGCATAATATAATAATCAAAACCCATTTTGCTTTTTTTATTAGTAACTCTTTCTTTTTTACCAGTTGATCATCCGG
>JAUCGE010000012.1 GCA_030377965.1 Desulfobacterales bacterium HSG16 | reverse complement strand
GTCATATGTCAAGGATTATCTTTTGCCAAATTATTAGACGTAATTTTTTAGGGCTAAAAACCATAAGTCATGTATAATCAGATTGTTATACAAAGGGCATTGATATAAGTGGTAAACTTGGGTTGAATGACTTAGCCGGGAGATTCATCTCCCGGCAATATAAACCTATTATAGCAGGAGGCCATCTATGACCATCAAAAAATTAATAGCCAGCATTGATAAAAAGCTGATGATGCTGAAACTTGATAAAAAAGAAGAACAGGCTATTTTAAAGGCTGCCAGGATTCTAAAAGAAAAATATCCTGTTGAAAAAGTGATTTTATTCGGATCAAAAGCTCGCGGAGATGATGAAGAAGGGTCTGATATCGATCTGTTGCTTCTGACTTCCCATCCGCTCCATTGGAAAGAAAGAGAAACCATTCTCGGCGAACTTTTCGATATTGAAATCGAATTCGATGTGGTGATCAGCATTCTGGATACCAGCACTTTGGAATGGAACGAAGGCATTTTTACAATTTTTCCGATTCATGACAATATCTATCATGAAGGGGTTGTTGCCGGATGAATGAAGATAAATTGACCGATCCCGAACAGCGAAAAATTTTGATCCGATACTGGATGGATAAATCCGAAGAATCCCTTGCATCCGCAATAGACGAATTTAAGGCGAACAGGCTTTCTACATGTGTCAGAGCTGCTTATTATGCCTGTTTTTATGCCTTCAGTGCCGTATTGTGGAATGAAGGCAAAGTATTCAAAAAACATTCTGCAGTAAGAGGGGCATTGCATCGTGATTTTGTAAAAAACAGCAGGCTCAATGCAAAATGGGGGCGTTTTTACGATATTATTTTTGACAGCCGCCAGCGAGGAGATTATCAGCCGCTTGTCGAATTCGAACCCGAACAGGTCGAGCGGTTTATTGAAAACAGCAAAGGATTTGTCGAACAAATGAGAAAGCTGATAGAAGAATGAACACAAAACTAAAAGCTATATTCAGCGGCAAGGTCGTCAATAAAGCTCACACCATCAACACCGGTGTGGATGAATTCCCCCGTTATGTGCTGGAATACTTGATTGACAATTATTGTGAAGAAGAGATTTTTTACGAGGACATGGAAAAAGTTGTCCGTCGTTTAAAGGAAACCTTTGTCCACGGTGCGGAAGCGGAAAAGGTGCGCCATTTCATACGGGAAAACCGGCAGCATTCTGTTATTGCCAATTTGGAAGCCAGGTTAACGAATAGAAAAAATGCGGATTTTCAAGGAGAAAGTGATTACGATGCAAAAACAAACTGATATATTAAGAAAAGAACGAAAAAAGTTATTAAAACAATTGGATAAACTAGGCAATATTAAAAAAGGTACAGTGCCGCAGACAATCGCAATTCAATTCATTGAAGAATGCGCTTATTGGTATGGGCACCCATCAGGAGGCCCTGTACATGCGCCAAACCATTCCAGAAACATAAAGAGTACTGATGACCGTAATTGGCAAATCGATTTTGGAGCAAATACATTTTTAGTTGGAAATGCTATCTCAAAATGCCAAAAAACAATACAGAACTTATTGAACAACATTTCTCTCCAAAAAATAAAGAAGAACACACTTGTAGAACTAAGAAAAGAGCTTTTGGAAAATATAGCCGGTTCGGTTTCAAATTATGGCAGACAATATCGTACATATCCTGTGAGTAAAGGCCACATGATATTCGGTACTCAATCCATCTACACCAATGATTTTATCACATTACTATTACGCATAGTACCTGTTGACAGCTTCATTTTAAAATATTTGAGTGAAAAAGAAATAAAGAAAAATGACGAGCGAGTCAAGCGCTTATTTCAGAAAATAATTGATAGGACAAGGATTAATGTTCTACCAAAAGATTATAACTATTTCTTGAATGAGCTTAAACAACTTGACCCAAATTTCAATATAAAGGCTACGAGCTTTAAAAAGTTTGGCAAACTTATAGCTTTTTTTGTAAAAAATGAAAAACTTCGGGTTGAACAAATCAATCGGACTCAACAAGTCGTTTTTCTTAATAAAACCAGAAGGCAATTGAGTAAGCCAGGAAAAAAGGCATACAAAAATCTTTGTCAAGCAACTTCATTAGATAAACAAATCGAGTATGCTGTCAGCACATTGGTAGCAGCCAATTCCGTCTTGATGTCCGATTATCATGAGCAAAACGATGCACAATCTTGTTTTTCCGCATTATGCAGAGCAATATTCTTCAATGGATACCCAGTAAATCAGTTTCAAAAACATCTCTTCAGAATATTCTCGCTAAATTTCCAGATAATTAGCGGGGAATCTGTTAATAAAAGAGATATTGAAGATATAATTTCAACCACTCAGAATATCTTAGAAATGGCTGGGATACTGACACCTTAACAAACTATTTTTCCGGCAAGCTTTACTTTTGAACCAACACATTATATAAAATGTAGGATGCCGGTTTTTTTATGGAGCAATGTTTGAATTTAAAATGAACACAAAACTAAAAGCGATATTCAGCGGCAAGGTCGTCAATAAAGCTCACACCATCAACACCGGTGTGGATGAATTCCCCCGTTATGTGCTGGAATACTTGATTGACAATTATTGTGAAGAAGAGACTTTTTACGAGGACATGGAAAAAGTTGTCCGTCGTTTAAAGGAAACCTTTGTCCACGGTGCGGAAGCGGAAAAGGTGCGCCATTTCATACGGGAAAACCGGCAGCATTCCGTTATTGCCAATCTGGAAGCCCGACTGGTGGAAACCGAAGACAAGTATTGGGGCAGCATCGGAGCAATCAACGAAAATTTTGTCAATCTTCCTGAAAGCATCGTGCGCCAATACCCCATGCTTCTTTCAGGCGGTATGTGGGGAACCATTGATCTGACCTATGATGAAACCGAAGTTCATAATAAAAAAATTCGTCCCTTCAAAGTGACGGCATTCACTCCGTTTCAGATCAGCGTCATTAATACAGAAGAGTATATTGAAAAACGCTCTGAATTCACGACAGAAGAGTGGATTGACATTCTGATCAATTCATGTGGACTCGATCCTGACAGGATGAACCGACGTCAAAAGCTTCTCTACCTGTGCAGATGCATTCCTCTTCTGGAAAGCAATGTAAACATGCTGGAACTTGCTCCCCGTGAAACCGGAAAAACCTATCTTTTCCGTAATATTTCTTACTACGCCCATGTTCTATCCGGTGGTAAAGCCACCCCTGCACAGTTGTTCATCAATCTGAATACCGGAAAAATCGGAGAAGTTGGTATTCGGGATGCCGTGGTATTTGATGAAATTGCCAACACACAGTTTACCGATCCAAGATCTTTTGTCAGTATCATGCAGGGATACATGCAGGATGCCAAATTCAGCCGGGGAAAAAAAGAAATCCTTGCATTTGCCAGCCTGGTATTTGTGGGCAACATTGATGTTCAGGGAATCCTGCCTCATGAAAAGTACTATCATCTGTTTGAACCTCTCCCGGATTTTCTCCAGGTCATCGCATTTCTGGACAGAATTCATGCCTATCTTCCGGGATGGGAGATTCCGAAACTTGCGCCGGACAGTTATTCCAAAGATTTTGGTTTCATAACAGATTATTTATGTGAAATCATGCATGAACTGAGGCGGATTGACCTTCTGGCATCCACACGATCCCGGTTCGAATTGGTTGATCTTGCAAGAACGCAGGCCGGGATTTCCGGTCGAGACCAGAGAGCGGTGATGAAAACCGCATCCGCTCTTTTAAAACTCCTCTATCCGGACGGACAACTGGCAGATGAAGAACTTGAAGAAATCCTGATGCTTTCATGCGAGCTTCGTCAACGTGTCCGTGATCAACTCCATCTTATAGCACCGGGAGAATACGATCAGGTCAAACTTGGCGTAAAATTGCTGTCCAACGGAAAAGAGGTTGCACCAAATCTCCCGGATTCCAAGAGAATCCAAAAAATAACCATATCCCAGAAAGCGGCAGTCGGAGAGGTAAACGGTCTGGCAGTATCAGGCGATCACGGATGTATTATCCATTTTGAAATGCAGGCGACAAAAGGAAACGGTCGTATCATTCCCCTGGGATCTATCCAGAAAGTCATGCGGGAAAGTATTGAGGCAGCCGCACAATATGTCAAGGCAAAACACGGTGAACTCAATATCAGCGCAGAGTGGAGACAGAATTATGATGTTGCCATCCTGGCAACTTATATGGGAATTCCCAAAGAAGGTCCTTCTGCCGGAATTACCGTCGCTACCGGCATTGTCTCCGCTCTGAAAAATATTCCGGTCCGAAACGATCTTGCCATGACCGGAGAAATTACCATAATGGGAAAGGTATTACCTGTAGGAGGAATTCAGCAGAAAGTCCGTGCTGCCTATGATGTCGGGATCAAAGAGGTTATCCTTCCTTCGGATAACTTGAAAGAAGCTCAGGGACTGCCCGGATATATTTTAGATGAAATGGTGCTTACGCCAGTGGATGATATAAGCCGTGTGTTGGAAAAGGCATTAGTTTCTTCGGGCTGAATTTCAAGAAGCCGGGTAAATCCGGCTATAATAGCGCCCTTCAGGGTGCTTTGGATGACTCAGCCGGGAGATTCATCTCCCGGCATTTGTTCTATGATCATGGCCAACATTTTTAAAAAATGTTAAAAGTTTCTGCACAGGTACTTACGTTGCATTCGAATAATCTCTTACCCCGCCATCTCTTCTATCACTTCATAGGCTTTGGTTATAGCATCGTCCAGTTTGTCTATTTTTGTACCTCCGGCCTGAGCCATGTCCGGCCTGCCGCCTCCGGAACCTCCGACTGTACCTGCCACCTGCTTGATAATATTTCCAGCGTGAAATCGTTTTGTCAGATCTTTCGTAACTATTGCCACCAGAAGTACTTTTTCTCCTGCGGCACTTCCCAGCACGATAACACCGGAACCCAGTTTGTCCTTGATCTTGTCGGCAAGGTCTCTTAAAGCAGCAGGATTATCTGTTTCCACCTTTTTGGCAAAGACTTTGACTCCCTGGATAGTTTTTGTTTCATCAGTTCCTGTTCCTGCTGAAATGGAGGCAACTTTTGCCTTTAGCTGATCGAGTTGTTTTTCAAGATTTTTATTTGAAGATAAAAGCTTTTCGATCCGCTCATCCAGATTTTCCGGCTTTGTTTTCAAAATATTGGCACTTTTTCTTATCAACTCCGAATTTTTTTGAACAGCAGCAATAGCACCTGCCCCTGTCACTGCCTCAATACGTCGCACACCTGATGCCACGCTGGCTTCTGAAACGATTTTAAACAGGCCGATATTCCCAGTCTTTGTTGTATGGGTTCCGCCGCACAGTTCCTGGCTGAATTCTCCCAGGGTAATGACCCTGACCTTATCGGCATATTTTTCCTCGAAAAGAGCGGTAGCTCCAGATTTAAGAGCCTCATCTATGTCCATTTCCCTGATATCCACAGCCGCATTTTCGCGAACCCGGTTATTTGCAACTGTCTCTATTTTATCCAGTTCTGCGGAAGATACCTGTGAAAAATGGGTGAAATCAAACCTGAGACGATCTGAAGAAACAAGAGACCCCGCCTGCTTTACATGATCGCCTAAAACCTCTCTTAAAGCGGAATGAAGAATATGAGTAGCCGTATGATTCAAGGCTGTTGAGCCTCTTTTTCCTTCATCTACAGACAACATGACTTTATCTTCTTTTGCAAGGGTTCCTTTGATCATTTTGCCTTTATGGATTATAAGGCCAGTCGGATCTTTGATCGTGTATGTGACTTCCATCTCAAAGCCATCACCTGTGATCTTTCCACAATCTCCTGCCTGGCCGCCGGATTCTCCGTAAAAAGGAGTTTTTTTCGTAACGACTTCTATGGTTTTTCCAGTTTCTGCCTTGGTAATTTCATTTCCGTTTTCGACTATAAGAAGAACTTCCGATTCACAGACGATCTCGTTATATCCTGTAAACTCGGAATTTATTCCCTGGGCCGTCAGGTTTTTGTAAGCCTGGCTGATGGAAGAAAAACTCGTTTTGCCGCCTGATTGTTCGCGTTGGCCGGCCATTGACTTGTCGAATCCGTCCATATCAAGACTCATATCCCTGTCCCGCACCACATCTCGTACGATATCCACGGGAAACCCGAAGGTGTCATAAAGCTTGAATATTATATTGCCGGGTACTACAGTTTCGTCTTTTGCCTTCATTTCGGAAAGGGTGTCATTTAAAATTCCCAGGCCCTTGTCCAGGGTTTCTGAAAATCTGAGTTCCTCGTTTTCTATCACGTTGGTGATAAAAGATCTTGCCTCAAAAAGTTCCGGATAGGCAGGTTTCATGATGTCGAATACAACACTTGCTGTTTCATGCAGAAAGGGTTTAACAAGGCCGATATTTCTTCCGTAGCGGATGGCCCGGCGCATGATACGTCGAAGGACATAGCCTCTGCCCTCGTTTGATGGCAGTATACCGTCTCCGATAAGAAATGCCGCTGCCCGGCTGTGGTCAGCTATTACTTTCATGGCAACATCCGACTCAAATTTTTCGCCTAACTTTATCTGAGCAAGTTCTTCCGCTCTTGAAATGATAGGTGTTAAAAGATCGGTTTCATAATTCGTTTTTGTGTTCTGCAATATGGAAACTATGCGTTCCAGGCCCATGCCTGTATCAATGCTCGGTTTGGGCAGAGGTTCCATCTTTCCAGAGGCATCCCTGTTAAACTGCATGAACACGAGATTCCAGATTTCCAGGTATCTGTCACACTCACAGCCTAGTTTGCAGTCAGGCTTTCCGCAGCCAAAGGATGGGCCGCGATCAAGATGGATTTCGGAACATGGGCCGCAGGGGCCTGTATCTCCCATTGCCCAGAAATTATCTTCTTCTCCGAATCTTACTATCCTGTCTTCAGGAACCCCGATATTTTTCTGCCATAAATCGAAAGCTTCGTCATCGTCCAGATAAATGGAAACCCATAATTTTTCTTCAGGCAGGCCATATCCGTTGGTCAGAAGATCCCAGGCAAATTCGATGGCTTTTTCCTTAAAATAATCGCCAAATGAAAAATTGCCCAGCATCTCGAAAAAAGTGTGGTGTCTGGCTGTATAGCCTACATTTTCAAGATCATTGTGTTTTCCGCCCGCTCTCACGCATTTCTGGGAGGTTGTGGCACGAACATATCCTCGTTTTTCCTCTCCAAGAAAGGTTCGCTTGAACTGGACCATACCCGCGTTGACAAACAGAAGAGTCGGGTCGTCCTGGGGAACCAGGGATGAACTCCTTACGATCCTGTGGTCATATTTTTGAAAATAATCAAGGAATTGTTTACGTATTTCATTGCCTGTCATTGCTTGTACCCCTTCTGTTTCTCTGCATATGGTATAAAAAGTACCCGTTTACAAAACGGATACTTTTGTTTTAATTATTCTTCGCTCTTTTTAGAGTCGGCTGAACCTGTTGGTGCTGTTTCTTCCACTTTTTTCAGGCCAAGTCCGAGGGATTCTCTTACCTTTTGATTTAATTCTTCATAAAGTTCAGGGTGTTCCACCAGATATCGTTTCGAGTTTTCACGGCCCTGTCCAATTCGTTCTCCGTTGCAGGAATACCAAGCTCCACTTTTGTCTATGATATTGGCGTTGACACCCATATCAAGGACATCACCAGCACGAGAGATACCTTCTCCATAAGTGATATCAAATTCAGCTTCCCGAAACGGGGGAGCCATCTTGTTTTTGACCACACGTACCTTGGTCTTGTTGCCAACGATTTCCTGGCCGTCTTTGATGGAACTTGTCCGCCGGATATCAAGGCGGACAGATGAATAAAATTTCAGGGCGTTACCACCAGTGGTAGTTTCCGGATTTCCAAAGACCACACCGATTTTCATCCTGATCTGGTTGATAAATATCACAGATGTCATGGTTTTGCCGATGGTTCCGGTCAGTTTTCTTAGAGCCTGTGACATGAGGCGGGCCTGAAGCCCCATGTGGGAATCTCCCATCTCTCCCTCAATTTCTGCTCGCGGCACCAGGGCTGCCACCGAGTCAACCACGAGGATATCCACACCCCCGCTTCTTACCAGCATATCCGCGATTTCAAGGGCCTGCTCTCCGGTATCGGGTTGGGCCACAAGCAGTTCATCACAATCGACTCCCAGTCTTTTTGCATAAACTGTGTCAAGAGCGTGTTCTGCGTCAACAAATGCGGCAATGCCGCCCTGGCGCTGGGCTTCAGCAATGGCATGAAGAGCGAGAGTTGTTTTGCCTGATGATTCAGGCCCGAAAATCTCTACAACCCTTCCTCTGGGCAGCCCACCTATTCCCAATGCCCGGTCAAGAGCAAGGGAGCCTGTGGGAATTACCGGGACATCCAGAACTTCGCGACTTCCAAGCTTCATGATAGACCCTTTACCGAACTGTCGTTCAATCTGAGTCATTGCACTTTCGACTGCTTTTTCCTTATCAGGTGAAACATTCGCCATTATTCATATCCTCCAAAATGAGTTATTGAAACCTGTTTATTGTTAAGGGGTTTTTCGAGCGTACTCCCCTGATTCAAGATCCTGACCGCTTATTTCTGTATATACGGCACCCGAAGGTCGAAGTTCGCTTTTAAAAAGAATTATCCTGTCAGCCATAAATTTTTTTGACTCAAAATGTTCAAATTCCATTATTGCATCAGAGAGCATTTTAGGGTCATTTTTTTTCTTAAACCGACCATTTTTCTTAAACCGACCGATGGTCAGATGAGCTTTGAAAGGCCGTTTTTCCGGCTCGAATCCAGCTACAGCCAGCTGCCTGTCGAGACTTTTTTGCAGATCGACAAGATGCTTGGTATCGCCTTTTATACCTGTCCATAAAATTCTGGGCTTACGTACTGTGGCGAACACTCCGATTTTTGCGGCTGTCAGGACAAAAGGGGCAAAGTTTACGGTTGTGTCCAATATGGCATGTTTTGCAGCGTTTACCTCCACCAGGGAAATATTTCCTAAAAATTTCAAGGTCAGGTGAATATTTTCCGGCCGCACCCATTTTATTACAAGCCCCTTATTTTTTAAGTCCTTCTGCAAATCGAGTATACCGGATGTAACAGATTCCGGAAGTTTTATTGCGATAAAAGCCCGAATGGTATCAGTCATTTATCTGCCTTTTTTAACACCCCTTTTGATTTCCCTGGCATCCGACTCTTTCTGCCTGGGGCATATGCCTTCTTATCCAGGTAAGCACCTTGTCGAATTCATTTATAAATTCGCCAAGAGCCTTTCCCCTGTGGCTGACCTGGCTTTTTTCTTCCTGGCTTAACTGGGCAAAAGTCTTGTCCAGCTCTGGATAATAAAAAACAGGATCATATCCGAAACCGTTGGAGCCGGATGGAGCTTCTGCTATAATACCCTCGCACCGGGCTTCATATGTCAAAGCTGGCCCTTCGGGTACAGCAAGGGATATGACACACTCAAAAGCGGCTTTCCGATTTACCTGCCCTTCCATTTCCTCCAGAAGTTTTTTACACCGGGCTTCGTCGGTTGCATCTTCACCTGCGTATCGAGCAGAATAAACACCGGGCGCTCCGTTCAAAGCTTCCACCAGAAGCCCGGAATCATCAGAAAGAGCTGGAAAACCAAGCATTCTAGCCGTAAAGCTCGATTTTTTATACGCATTGTCATCAAATGTATCCCCATCTTCAATAACTTCGGGGATTGGACCAAAATCATCAAGATTTTTTATTTCCACCGGAAACCCGTCAAGAAGGGATCTTATTTCTGCTGTTTTCCCTTTGTTTCGGGTTGCAATCACGATAGTTGTTTCAGGCTTCATCATCACCTCAAATTAAGCATATTACCAATATAATCAAAAGTTTGTCCATATTAATCAATTTCTGCTGCCACAAAATGTGTTTATAAATCATGACAGAGGTTTTGTAAAGAGATTTGAAAACAGCGCCAAAGCTGTCTGCTCTTAAAAACCTCTTTACTCGATTATATATAGTTGGTATATATCATTTTTGATTTTTGTCGAGCATCGGTAAAAAAATGCCATCTTTACAGCAATTGAGGATAAATTATGCACAAGTTACTGACCGATCAACCAGGCAAAAAGCTTCTGCTTCTTGGCAACGAAGCTATTGCCCGGGGGGCCATCGAGGCGGGGGTGGCCTTTGCCAGCACCTACCCTGGCACCCCGTCTTCCGAGATATCACTTAATTTTTTTCAGGTATCCAGACAGAGCGATCTCTATTTTGAGTACAGCGTAAATGAAAAGATCGCCCTTGAGGTATCTGCCGCAGCCGCAAATTCAGGGTTAAGAAGCATGTGCGTCATGAAGCATGTCGGACTCAATGTCGCGGCAGACGCTCTTATGACTCTGGCATACATAGGTGTTTCAGGAGGCATGATCATCCTGACAGCGGATGATCCTTTCATGTTTTCCAGCCAGAACGAGCAGGATAACCGGTATTACGCGAAACTGGCAGGCATTCCCATGATAGAACCTTCTTCCGTAGCCGAAGCCAAGGAAATGATTCCTTATGCGTTTGATCTTTCGGAAAAACTCAAAGAACCGGTGCTTTTCAGAACCACCACCAGGATCAATCATTCCACAGCCCCTGTTACATTAGGGCCTGTAAAAAAAGCGGAAACTGCCGGCAGCTTTACAAAAGATCCGTTCAATTATGTGGCTATCCCTGCGGTATCCAGAAAACTGCATGTCCGGCTTCTGGAAAATCTCGACAAGGCAGAGGCCATCAGCGAGAAATCCGAGTTCAATATTGTGGAAGGTGAGGGGGCATTTGGCATAATCACAAACGGAGTGAGTTACCATTATGTCAATGACGCTATAAGCGATCTGTCTATAAAAGATAAGGTAAAAACCCTTCGTATAGGCTTTTCACATCCTCTGCCCGAATCAATGATAAAAGGTTTTCTTGCAGGCTGCCAGAAAGTTCTGATTGTGGAAGAAGGCGAGCCTTTCATGGAAGAAGCCGTAAAGGCCATTGCCCAGGAAAACAAGCTTACCCTGGAAATAAAGGGAAAATCGAAAGAACTTTTCTCCCGACTTTATGAGTTCGACCCTGCTATGGTCCGAAAATGCATTGCTGAATGTTTCAATATCGATTATGCGCCTGCTGCTGCCATCGACCTTTCGGATGTACCGGAAATTCCCCAGCGTCCGCCTAATCTTTGTGCGGGCTGCTCTCACAGGGCCACATATTATGCGGTAAAAAAAGCAGCTCAGGAATGCGGCATGGAAACCATACATCCCACAGATATCGGATGTTACACTCTTGGAATGCTTCCGCCCCTTTCAATGGCCGATTTTCTTATCTGCATGGGATCTTCCGTGGGAACATCCTGCGGGTTCTCCAAAGTATGCGATGACAAAAAAGTCATATCCTTTATAGGTGATTCCACATTTTTTCATTCTGGAATACCGGGTCTTGTCAACGCTGTTTTCAACAAACACAATTTCACCCTGGTCATACTGGAAAACGGCACAACTGCCATGACCGGCCATCAGCCCCATCCGGGGGTTGACATGGAACAGCTTGCTATGGGAGATTTTGGCAGAATATCCATTGAAGGCATGGTCAAAGCATCAGGAGTCGAACACATATCCGTAATCAGGCCGTACAGAATCAAGAAAAGCATTGCAGCGATTCGCGAAGCCCTGGAATTTAAAGGCGTGTCGGTAGTTATCTCACAGGAGGTCTGCACTCTTTATTCAAAGAGCCTTAAAACCCTTGTCGGGAAACCTTTTTATGTGAGCGACAAGTGCAAAAACCACAAAAATTGTATCAATGAGCTTGGCTGTCCTGCCTTTACAATAGAAAATGAAAAGGTGGCAATTGATGCGGATATGTGCGTAGGCTGTTCAATCTGTGCACAGATTTGTCCGGAACATGCCATATTACCATTGAAAAACCGATAACCTGAAGAGGATAGAGGAAAAATGGACGTTAAACGATTGATCATCGTAGCAGTGGGCGGCCAGGGGAACCTTTTGTCGTCAAGGGTACTCGGAGAGGCTGCCATGCTTTCGGATATACCGGTCAGAATGAGCGAAATTCATGGCATGGCCCAAAGAGGAGGTGTCGTGGAATCGGCTATTGTATTCGGAGATGCCGACAGCACCATCATTTCTGACAGCGAAGCCGACATTCTTGTGGGTTTCGAGCCATCAGAAACCCTGAGAGCCTTGAATAAATGCAACTCAGACACGGTTGTAATAACCAATCTTTCACCCCTGCCCCCTTTTACCGTAGCTATAGGAAGAGGAATTTACCCGGATCTGACAGAAGCTCAAAAACTGATCCGGGAAAAGACAGCCAGGTTAGTGGCCTTTGATGCGGTCGCTTTAGCCAGAGAGGCAGGCAATGTCATGTCCGTAAACATGGTTCTGCTCGGCTCCATGATCCAGAGCAAAATTTTGCCTATTTCAGCCGAAAGCATAAAAGAAGCCATAAGAACCCGAACGAAAAAAGCCTTTGTCGATACAAATATTAAGGCATTCGACTTAGGATTTTCAGCAGCGGAAAAGATCGGGTGATATAAAGAAATGGCCGGATGAGAGCGAGGCAGAAACTTTTTCAGGTGGTCACTGCCGTATTCGTAGTCGTGATGACCGGCAGCACAGGATATTATATCCTGTTTGGCGGAAAACCGCGATTTATGGATTGCGTTTACATGACCGTAATCTCATTGACCAGCGTGGGTTATGGCGAGGTTCTTGAAGTAACGGGCAATACAGCAGCCCAGATATTCACCATGCTTATCATAACATTTGGCATGGGAATCATTTTATACGCCATATCCGCGATGACGGCAGTTCTGATCGAAGGCGAGTTGTCCGGGTATCTGAGGGAAAGAAAAATGCAGAAGCAGATACAAAAACTCAAAGGCCACCACATAGTCTGCGGGGGCGGCGAGACAGGCAAGCCGCTTGTGGAAGAGCTGGTTAAAAATCGGGAAAAAGTTGTCCTGATAGAAATGGATCAGAACAAAATTGATCAGTTCAAGTACTCAAAGAGATTGTTTCATGTCAAAGGAGATGCTACTGAAGATAAGAATCTCTTCAAGGCAGGCATAGATCAGGCTGCCGGGCTGATTATATGCCTGCCCGTAGATAAGGACACTCTTTTTGTAACTATGTCAGCCAGGATGATCAACTCCGATATCCGTATAATAAGCCGGATGGTCGATCCCAAGCTGGAACCTAAACTGATGAGGGCGGGCGCGGACAGAGTAGTTTCGCCCAACTTCATCGGTGCTTTGAGAATGGCTTCCGAGATTATACGGCCTACGGTGGTCAATTTTCTCGATACCATGCTCAGAAGCAAGCAGGGTACATTGAGAATTCATCAGTTGACCATATCTAAAGGCTCTCCTGCCGCAGGTAAGAAAATAGCGGAATCAGGAATCCGGGATAAATATGGCCTTTTGGTTCTCGGATCGAAGGAAGAAGGACAAAATATTGAATTCAATCCACCCCCTTTCTATGAATTAAAGGAAGGCATGGCGATTATAGTCATGGGAGAGATGAGCGATATTGAGCGGGCGAGGATGGATTTTTAAAAATACAGACCAAAATCCAGCACAGTCATAGCGGAAATTTATTATTGCCGTGTTTATAAAAGTCATGGAGGTATGTAATGATTAATTCTTTGAACCTTTTCAGGCCCGTTTTTTTTATTTTTTTCTTTGTTCTCATCCTGCATACAGCTGGGTGTCAGAACAGTATCAAACGCGCTGATACTGCCAGAGATACAACTTATACCAGTGAGGCATCCTCTCAGGATGCTGCTGCTAAAGATACTTCTTCTCTGGACACTTCCGCTCAGGTCATCAGTAATGAATCTCAAAAAAAATTGTCCGAAGAATATTTCAGACAAGGAAAAGATGCCGAAGAAACAGGTGATTATGAAAACGCATTGATATATTATAAACAAGCCAGAGAGCAGGATTATCAATATATGAACGCCCAGATAGAGGGCAGCATTGACCGGATAGAAAATTTTTTGCCGGAACATTTGTTTTCTCAAGGAAAAGAGAGGTATAAATTCGGGTTCCATTATGAGGGTAAGGATATATTTCAGAAAGTCCTTCAAATCAGTCCAAACCATCACAAAGCTTCCCAGTTATATAATAAAATCAAAGAACCGCCTCTGGTAGGCGTGATAAATCATGTAATTCGAAATAATGATGATCTCAGAAAAATAACTCAAGCTTATTATGGTAACTATAGAGATTATTATATCGTTAATTGTGTCGGAGATTATAACAGACGAATAAATCAAAATTTTGACCCCAACAGGTTAATCGTCGGAAGCAGGGTTAAATTGCCGCCGGTTAATATGAGAAACGGATCCATCAAGCATCCCAATTATGGTAAATATAGACCAGCACCAGCACCAGCACCAGCACCAGTGCCAGTGCCAGTGCCAGTGCCAGCGCCAGTGCCAGCGCCAGCGCCAGTCAAACCAGACCCTGTAGCTGTTTCCCCTGCAGTAAAGATAAAAAAACTGCTGACTGAGGGCCGAAAATTATTTAACAGCGGGAGATATAAAAACTCTATCAAGAAAGCAGAGAAGATTATTGATATAGATCCTGGTAATCAGCAAGCTGTAAACCTCGCGTTTGATTCATATTACAAAATGGCAGAGATTTTTGAAAACAAAGGAAATATGACTTCTGCAATCAGGAATTATAAAAAAGCTCTGGACAGGAAAAAGGATTGCGCCGATTGCATACAACGTATAAAAAAGTGCGGAGAAATTAATTCGACCCGACATTATAAAGCAGGAAAAAGATATTATGATAATGAAAAGCTCAAGGAAGCAGTTCGTGAATGGAAAAAAGTTCGCGTAGTGAATCCGAACTATAAATCGGAATTGCTAAAGGGCGATACTGTACGTGATGATATAAGAAAAACTGAGGAACTTATCAGGCTTATCGAAGGAAATTGATCTATGAATGCTTGCTTTTTCAAAAAATCGGGGCTGAAAAATTTTATCACCATTTTAAAATGTGTTCTTTTCATAATTGCCATTTTTTCGATAGGACAGACAACTGGGTGTATAAAAAAAGGCACTGGCCCTGAAGCAACCCTGAAACCCGATAAACAAAGCCCGGAAGAGATAAAAATAAATAAAGCCAGAAAAGCATGGTTTGAGTATTATTTAAAAAAAGGGAAAAATAAAGAAGGAACGGGTAATTACAAAGAAGCACTCGATTATTTTAAAAAGGCCAGAGGCCATAATTATATGAATGCCAGAGCAGATGGGTGCATTGCCAGAGTAAAACACAAAATAGCAGAAGATTTATTTTTGCAAGGAAAAGATGCTCAACAACTGGCCCATCTTGATCAGGCTCATGGCTTCTATGAATCGGCTCTATCGTATAATCCAAATCATGAAGAAGCCCAGAAAAGGTACGAAGAAGTTAAATCGTTACTCTCAGGAGCGAATGGAATCAATCATGCAATAAAAAAAGGAGAATTGATTTCGACCGTGGTAGAGGCGTATTATGGTACTACAGGCGGGTATTACATTGTCAATTATGTTGTTGATTACAATAAACAGAACAATGGGGTAGACCCTGCCAGGCTGAAGGTGGGAGAGGTAGTGTTCCTGCCTCCGGTTGTCATGAGAGACGGATCAACCATGATGTACCCCAGGCTTGATAACTATTGTGCAGCAACGAATAATTGTTCAGAATCAGTTTCATATAATACAGTTTATTCAGAACCATATATGGCAACAGAGTCATATACGGATAAACAATCACAGGATACATCTTCCCGTGAAGTTATTGATGAACCAGTATCAGATGAACCGACACAACCTGAGCCTGTTGAATTCGTTACTGAACCAGAGAATGTCGAAGCGGTTACAGAATCCGAGTACGTCGAAGCATCTACAGAACCAGAACCTGTCGAGACTGTTACAGAACAAACCACCAGCGCACTTAATGCTCTGCAAGTGGCGGTTATAGAACCAGAACCTGTCAATCCTGTTCCCGATGTGAATGGCATTCTGGCCGAAGCGAAGATATTTTATAACAACGGAAGATACGGAGAGGCGATTGAGAAGGCAGAACAGGCTCTTCAGATTGATCCAGAAAACAGGAACGCTGGAAAGATTGCTTTTGATTCTCATTATGGTCTGGCAGAATTTTTTTTAAAAAAAGATGATCTGCCCGCAGCCATTGAGCATTTTAGAAGAGCTCAGGGAAAAAATGAAAAGTGTCCTGATTGCAGACAGCGCATTAAAAAATGCAGAGGAACTTATCTGAATCGACATTATAGTGCCGGGAAACAACACTATTTTGACGAACGGTTTCAAGAGGCTATCAGAGAATTTGTTCTTGTCAGGAAAATGGACAGTAATTATAAATCGGATATTACACCGGACAAGACTGTCAGTGACGATATAAAGGATATCGAAGAACTAATCGAAATTTTGAAAGGGGGAAACTGATCCATGAAAACAATTCCTCAAATAACTGTTCAACTGGTTCATATTGAAGGGCCAATCCCCATACAGGGGAAAATTAATGAATTTAACAAGCCCTTGATCACTATCGGTAGATATCCTGACCGGGATCTCTGTTTTCCAAAGGACCTGGCCATCATTTCTCGCAAACATGCAAGAATAGAAAGAGAAGGGAATCGTTTCAAGCTGATAGATGAAAACAGCGGTAACGGCACTTTTATCAAAGGAAAGCGAATCCAGGAAGCCTTTTTAAACCTCGGAGATGTTATCTCTTTTGCAGAAACTGACAGTCCAAAGATTGCATTCTATCCAGAAGTCAATGACGATATCCAACAAACTGCAACTCCGGTATCTGCACAAGCGCCTCCCATGCAGGCTGCTCCTGCACAAGCGCCTCCCATGCAGGCTGCTCCTGCACAAGCGCCTCCCATGCAGGCTGCTCCTGCACAAGCGCCTCCCATGCAGGCTGCTCCTGCACAAGCGCCTCCTGTACGCCCCGCAATTCCACAGAATGCAGATCCTTTACAGCACCATGTTCAGGAAGTCAGCCAGCCTTCACAGATTCAGCCCGCTGCCCCGGAATCGCCGGATGGAATCGCCGGACAACAATTGGGGGCAAACCGTCATCCTGTCAATGATCCCGGTCCTGACACTCCAGAAATAACCCGGACACGGCTTGTTGTAGTTGCAGGCCCTGATCTGGAAGAGTTTAACGCTCTTCCGATCACTATCGGCAGCAATCCTACAAGCCATGTAAAGCTCAATTGTGACGGTATCTGTGAACAGCATGTACAGATTTTTTTTCATCAGGGCCAATACTGGGTAAAAAATCTGACAGGTCAGGACATAATGGTTATAAATGGTATGGGCTTCAATCTTCAAATGCCTTTGAAACCCGGAGATAAACTTGCCCTGACACATAACGGCCCTGTGTTTGAGTTTTATGATGGCGGCAGCCTCGTTCAGATGTCAGAGGATGTTAAGACAGGGGAGCATGAAAGCCCTCCAGGTAACGAAGAACAAACTCCACAGGCCAGCCCCCGAAAAGAGGTGAAAAAAAGAAAATCGCTTTTAAACAGATTTTTTTAAAAATAAACCTTTAAACCGAGGATTATCGAGATATGACTGACTCAGCACGGACTTTTGATCTGCCTTTTACGATTGTAGCCATAGCACCCTTTACTCTGGAAAATTCAGGATCAACAAGTGATGTTACTTCGATCCCTGTGGATATTTTCAGCATTGATCAGGTGATGGAATCTTTAAATATCAACCTTTATGTCGCTCTGCCTGAAAAGCTCTGCCCCGCGGAGGGAATAGAGATTACCATCAAACGAATGAAAGATTTCAAACCAGGGCAGATGATCCTGACTCAGCCTTTTCTAAAAAAAATAACAGGGACCATAGATTTTATAAAAAAAGCACGATCAGAAGGTCAGGATGAACTATCTATATATGAACAGATCATGACGCATTCCGATTTTGGCAAAGGCATCCCTGAAATCGAAAAGCCAGCGGGAAAACCTCCTGCCACAAAAAAAATACGACAGTCCCAAACCGGAAACGAAAGCGCCATTGATAACATCCTGGATATGGTGGCTATTCCGCAGCAGGACATTACTCCGAAGTCATCTTCTTCTGCCAGCCAGTCTCTTGTTTCACAATACGAAGACATCTTGAACCGGATTCTTACAATTATTTTTCAAAATGATCAATTCAGACAACTTGAAGCAGCCTGGCGGGGATTAAAACTGCTTCTTACACAAAAATCACTGGATAATAGTCTCAGTAATAATAAAATTCAGGTTAAAATTGTCCCTGCTTTTTCCGATACTCTCGAAAAAACTCTTGGCGAGTTGTCCTTGATATTGGCATATGACGATCTGCCCTCTTTGGTGATAGCCGATTTTTCGTGCAATAATTCACCGGTAAGCATGGATAAAATCAAAGCCATGTGTAATTTCGCTGAAGTTTTGATGATTCCTTTAGTCTCATGGATCGAGCCAGATTTTTTTCATATTGATTCTTTAAAAGACATGGACAAGTTATCATTTCTGCCTCACCACTTTGAAAAACAGGTCTATGCAAAATGGCAAAAGATCAAATCACAATCTGCTGCAAGATGGCTCACACTTACTGTAAACAGGTTTTTAATACGTTCACAATATGGTTTGGATAATCGAGCAAAGAATCTTGATTTTATAGAAAAAAGACCTCTCTGGATAAGCTCGGCATGGGCAGCCGCCAGCCTGATCGCTCAAAGCGCTGCAAAAACAGGATGGCCCACATGTTTCACCGACTATCGTCATTTTCGGCTTGACAATCTGGGGATCTGCCATGATGCCAATATTGATCATCTTTCCACGGAAACCGATTTTTCTGAAGACCGGATACGCCAGATGATTGACTCAGGTATCATGCCTCTGGTTCCTGAAAAAGGAAAGGATGTGGCATTCTTTCCTGCTGAATCTTCTGTTTTCGGCAGCTCATCAAGTTATCAGATGCTTGTTTCCCAGATAGCGAAGATGGTTATGTGGTGTATAGAAAATTCAGACCATGACAGTCTTGAGAAGGAGGAGATTGCCCAAGAGTTGAGGCAGACAATGATTCATATGTGGGAAAAAAAGGGGCATATGATCCCTGATGATTTCAAAGTTTCTGGTAAGTATATAGATCAGGAACAGAACATAACGCTTTCCATCAGTCTGACTCCTCCCCGTGAGATTCTTCGTTCTGGAGAAAAAATAGAACTCGAATTCAACTGGTTGTAAATCTAAGTACCTGTGCAAAAATTCTATGATATTTTTTTGTAGGGTGGGCAAAAGCGAAGCTTTGCCCACCAGTTATATGACCGCCTGGCGCTGTTGTTTTTACCAAGTACGGATAAAAAACTTTTGTTGAGGTACTTGTATTTGCCAAAGAGTTTGCTTGGATGAAAATTGAATTGATGATTTTATTTCAGCATCAAGGTATATAATTCAGCTTCTTCATCTGCTGTATAGGCTCCGAAAATCAATGATTTCGGACATCCTTTGATCTGTACATAATAGGAATTTTCAGTATCCAGTTCATTTGCAACCGCCCAGGCCGTATATTTCCGATCTCCGGTTGCAAGCTCAATGCCTTTTACCGGATATTCAAGAACCGAACGCTCCGGGAGTCTGCCCTCTGGCCCGACGGCATGAAATGATATCTCCCCTTCGTCTATACCCAGCATGGCTCCTTTCCAGGTTCCTTCACAAGGACCGATCTCAATCCATTGGCCGGTCTGTGCGTGACCGAAAGCATCAAGCCGATATTCAGGAAATATTTTTTTTGAGGGTGTATGAATTTTTGCTGTTATTTTTGCACCGAGGGCTGCATTTGATGCCTGTAACACCTGGGCGTGTCTGAGACTTGTCGGCAGAGATTCGGGATTTATGGGGTCTTTCCCTCCGTTTTGAATAACAATTATCGGAAAGCTCTGTCCTTTTTGTGCGGTTACGGTCATGGATAAAAGGGATAATCCATACCGAATCTCTGGATCAGAAAGCTCTTCATCTGTTCCGAATATGGCCCACATGGAAATTTTTTTGTCAAGCAGATTTGCCCTGGCTTTTATCCATGCTGCTTTTTCCAGATCATTCTCCCATACATGCCCGTCAGCCCCGATACCATAAGTCTTGAACATGGACATGAGCTTTTTTACTGGTTCTCCAGCATCACTCAACAATGTAAGCCATATACCTGTCGCCATTTTGTGTCCTTTCTAAATTGACAATTGAATCGATTTTAAGGCATTCTCACCAGACGAAATCCGATACTCGAACTGCCGGAACCATCTGCTGGAATTTCTTTTACCTGGCAGCTCAACATTTTTGCAGGATCAGCAAAATCTCCTCCCTGGCAGACTGGTGTCATCCCGTCATACAGATCGCTGCACCATTCCGAAATATTGCCATGCATATCATAAAGCCCCCACGAACTCACTTTCTTTTTTGCAACACGATGAGTTTTATTTCGGGAATTTTTACTATACCAGGCATAAGATCCGAGTTCTTTTTCCTTGTTTCCAAAACAAAATCTCGCACTGTTCTGACCGGCCCGACATGCATATTCCCATTCAGCCTGTGTGGGCAGTCTATAACGATCCGTGCCTTCCCTCTGGTTCAATTTATCAATAAATGATTTGACATCACTGAACGAAACACTTTCCACCGGGCATTTATCACCGCATTTTTTAAAAGTCGACGGGTTTTTTTTCATCACCCGCTTCCACTGGCCCTGTGTCACTTCTGTTGTTTGAAGATAAAACGGTCCTGGTATGCTCTGTCGATTCACGGAACCGGTTTTACCCGAATATCGCGGTACAATATAAACAAATTTCATGTCCAGAGTATTGCCGAATTTCGTATCACGCTCTTCCATGATTCTATTTTTTTTGAAATGGGCTTTTAATTTCAACACCTGATTTGCACCAAGATTGTAATTTTTTTCCAGAACTTTGCCTTTAAATACAAATTTGATCCGATGTTTTCTGGCAGCCACATGGCTGACTTTCGTGTCGGTTGTCCCAATTTTTTCTCCGTCCAGAAAAACTTCGGCCCGCAGTGGAAGGCTTCTTAAAATCAAAGTGCCATACCCGGCACTGCTGTATGCTCTTCCGCCTTCTGTCAGGTTTTCCACTTTCATAGCAGGGGTGGTAAAACGAAATCTCACCTCAATAGTTTTTCCACGCCGTACCTTCGCTATTTTGATTTCCGGCTTGTAACCAGATTTTATGGCTTTTATTTTATATGTGCCGGACTTGAGATTTTCGATAAACATACCATTTTCATCCGCTAAGGTTTTTCCCTTGAAAGCATTATCAAGCCAGATACGGACTCCCTGTTCACAGGTGATCTGAATATCGCCGCCGGAAAAAGCAGGACAGGGGGTTGCAGATAATAGAAACAGGACCGGCAAAAACAAAAAAATTACTGCCTGTTTTCTCCATGCCAGTGTCAAGCATTTTTTTTTATCGATCTCATGCTTTTTCATAGGTCGGTCATATCTCCCAGGGATTTATCAATATATTTAAAATATTTTACTATTTAAAAACAAAAATTCAATTCAGATAATAATCTAAAATCACCACATTTTTCCCTTGCAAAAAATAACACAGCATGGCAGGGGAAGAAATTATTTTGTCATTATCATGATGAAAAATTTCAGTCAATAGGAGGAGAAGAGAATGTTTTTTAAGATGTCAAGAATTTTGCTGTCAGCATGTTTACTGGCGGCACTGGTTTACGGATGCGACAGTTCGTCTGATCGCCATTATGAAACCGAGGTCATGGTCACTGAATCTGGCAAACTTGCTCAGGTCTATGTGGTTGATGCAATGGTTATTGCAGACAAAATCGCTGCGAACAACCTGGGTAATTTCGGCCTTGACGCTGGCGAACGGCATGCATTCAGCAATGAAAGCGGAGATTTTCACCTGGAAGTACCGCAAAATTACGGTGATTATGTGCTGTTATCTATTGGAGGAGTTGTAACCGATTCAAAAGGTGCAAAACAACCGGCCATTCCAATGCTGGCTCCCAAAGGGGCTGCCAATATTACGCCTGTGACCACCCTGGTGGCCGCTTATCCAGGGCTTGAATCAAAGATTGGCCAGGATTACGACACGGATATAGCCTCATCCAATGGTGTGCGATGGGATATAATGCAGCTGGCAAAGTCGGTCGAAACAGTGCTTTGTATTCTGGCAAACAAGAATGACCCTATTATAACAGATGCTGGCGGACAGCTTGCTGTTGTAAGAAAAATTGCAGCAGAACTTGCTTTTAATGATGTGCTGCTCACAGATGACGAAAGTGTTTCCGACGCATTCGGTAACGCAGTTTACCTGTCTCTGGTTGATTCCACACTGAATCATGACAACGACAGGCGGAATCAGGCTGAAGGGCTTACTGCAATGATAACATCGGCTGTGGATCAGGTTCTTGCAGGCATAGATAATTCAGGCGTTGTTGTTGAAGATACCGAGCTTCTGGCAAAGACCGAGCAGATTATAGCAAGTACAATGTCCGGAATCGGCGGAACCATGCTGGCTTTCAATCCAACAGCTTCTATTATACCCCTGCCCAATGATCTGGTATGGTCAACTGATGCCATTCCGGCATCAAGAAAAGGGCTTGTCACATTTGATCCGACAACTGCTTCCGATATGACTACAGCAGCTCTCTACGTTGCCATGAACAATCTTAATATTAAAGGGTTCAGCCCGAATACACTGATCGGGATTCCATTGACTTCCGATGTAAAAATATCTTCAGATTCCCTTGCAAATAATATTCAGCTGGTTGATCTTAAAACTCTTGCCGGCATTCTTTACACAGCACTTGGTATCGGTGATCCCACTGCGGTCTCTGCCGATCAGGTGACAGCCGGGGTGATTGGCGGTCTGTCCCAACTTGATGCCGCCGGTTGGGCAGGAATACAGGCAACTCTTGCCTCAGCACCCTATGCAGCCATGATATACGAGCATGACATCAAGATCGTTCAAGATGGAAACTATATCAAGATTTATCCGATCAAACCTTTGAACCCGGACTCAACCTATGTCGTAATCATAGTCGACGATAAAGACGATCCAACTGACGATTTTGTTGATGTTAATGGAATGCCGGTCAAAGAACCTACAATGTACAAAATGTTGAAATCAGACACGGAACTGACCGGTGCTGCCGCTGCTTTGGAGCCTTTGAGACAGAATTATGCAATCCTTTATAATTATTTCATAAAATCTCTGAATATGGATAAGGAAGACACTTTAGAGATTTTCACGTTCACGACAGCAGCAAAAACTTTGAGCCTGACCGATTTCGCCATAATGGGCGCTGCAATCGCGAGCGGAGATATATCAAACCTTGCCGATATGCTTACAGATGGACTTGATTATACTGCAATCACTTCTGAATTCGGACAGATGCATGGTGCTGCCGATCAGTTCAGAATGGCAATGGCAGGCGGAGTCATTCCATTGCCACTTGTGGATAACGCTAACTCAGCCTTTACTTCATTTGATATTACAAGCCTTGCCAATCCCTCACCCACACCAGTTGCTGTACCTTTTGCAGTTTATAATCAGACTGAATATACCGATTCTGTCCTGATCTTTCAGCATGGTTTCGGAGGAATGAAATCAAACGGGATGGGCCTTACAGATGTTTCCCTGCCGATTATTGCGATGGATATGCCTCTTCACGGAGACAGAGCGCCTGAAGGACTGCCCTCAGGATATGGTTTTTTGAATCCTAATGTGGGTACTGACCGTGTAAATATGTACCAGACTCTGTTCGATCAGACCATGATGCTGAAAAGCATAAGAGACGGTCAGTTCGATATTGATGGAGATGGAACAGCGGATACGCCGGACAATGTATATTTTATTGGACAATCCATGGGCGCTATTACAGGAGCTGGATTCTGTGGCTTTAACAGCGAACTCCTGGACAAGATGATATTTAACGTGGGGGGCGCTAATTTTTCTATAATGCTGGATCAGGGTACGCACAAAGAAGTCACTGATCTTATTGATGCGTTCAACCTTACACGTAACACACCTGAGTATTTCGGGCTGCTCGGAATGCTTCAGACTCTTTTCGATCCGGCAGATCCGGTCTATCTTGCAAACTCCGATTTCAATTCACACCCTGCTTTTGGAGAAAAGACAATGTTGCAGGCCGCATATATGGATACATTTGTACCCAACGCTGCCAACGAGATTCTGGCTACTATCGTGGGCCATCCCATATCGAATCGTGTGCAGATTATAGATTTCGACGGATTTTCGGCAGGCGACAATCTATCTCCGAACTGGTATCTGTATGGCGGAGCGCCCAACAAGACAGACAACTGGGTCAAACATGGATTCCTGTTTGATACCACCCTTGACGGTTATCCGGAAATCCCGGAAGGTTTTCTGAATCAGGACTACCTCATGGGTGCCCATAATGCTTCTCATCTGCAGATCAAAGGCTATCTTGAATAATCATAAATATTGACATATTTCTCGCGCAGCAGCGTTGAGCAGAAGCTGCTGCGTGATTTTCATTTATCACAAGTAAAAGTATAGAAAAAGAGAGACAAAGGGGGAAAATGTGAAAAAAATACTACTGGTTTCAGCATTGATATTGTTGAGTGTATCCTATGTCCATGCAGGGAGTGTGGACACTTTTGGTATTGGTTCCAAGGCAACTGCGTTAGGAGGAGCATATAGCGCCTACGCGAATGATCCTTTCGCTGTTTACTACAATCCCGCAGGTTTGAGCCAGATTGAGGGCAAGGTTATTGCAGGCGGTGTACATATGCTTGATCCGTCTTTGACTATAGACGATATGCGAGTGTCGAATACCGATGATCCCATGATCAAAGGGCCGAATAGTTTTTCCGATGAATCACCCAACCTGTTCGCCCCTCATCTGGGCTATGCCATGCCAATCAATGATAAGGTTTCATTTGGTATTGCAGCATATGCTCCCTGGGGCCTTGAACTTGAATGGGAGGAAGATCCAGCTAAAAGCCCGGGAGCTTTTGCATATACACATTCCTGGTACATGAGAGAGGCTATAACGCCGACCATATCTTACAAAATTAATGACAAACTCTTTATAGGTTTTGGCGTGTCGGTTGGTATGTCAAAAGCTGGTGCTGAGAAAAAACAATATCTTACGCCGGATGTCGGAAAAAGTTCGCTGCTGGCACCGGCTTTAAAAGACGGAGCAACATATCAGGCAGCACAATCCATTGCAGCAGTAGAAGCTGCAAACCAGGCAGCAGGCGGTGTTGTTCCGACCATTACGACTTCAACCGCTGCCTATAATTTCCTTTCGGCATATGCTCCTGGCATGACTGCCGAAGTTGCCGCTTTCCAGCAGCTAGCCGATGCAGGGCTTGAAACTCCCGAACAGATCGGAACTGCCCAGGCGGCAGGATATGACGGAGTCCCTGCTACGGATCATGGGAAAAACCTGGAACTGGACTTGCAGGATGACATAAATTATTCTTTCAATATCGGTGTCATGTACAAACCCAAAGACACGCTGACCCTCGGCCTGACGTACAGAAGCCGGACAGATGCTGATTTCGAAGGTGATGTAAAGTTGGGCGGTGTGAAAGTAGCAGAGGCTCAATTGGACTACGATCATCCGGATCAGATTCAGCTTGGTGCCAGGTATGTACCTGAATCAAATCAAAACATAAGCGTAGAAGTCGATTTCGTATGGACAAACTGGAGTATCAACGACAAGCAGTATGAGACTTTGAGTAATCCTGTAACAATTCAGGTCATTCCGGGAAACCCGGCTGCGGATGTGGTTAAAACAGACATTTTATCGGACAGAAAATGGGAAGATACCACCCAGGTCAGAGTCGGCGTGGAATGGAAAGCAAGCGATTTTCTGACTCTCAGGGGCGGATTCTTTTATGATCCAACTCCCATTCCTGATGATACTCTTGATCTCCAATGGCCGGATGCAGATAAAAAAATATATACTCTTGGATGCGGTCTTAATTTCGAGAAATTCACGGTTGACGGTGTACTCCAGTATTGTGATATCGAAAAAGCCAGATATCTCGGTGGTGAAAGTGATAACTTCAATCACGGATTCGATCCTTCGGGAGCATACGAAAGAAAGGTTTCCGCTTCTGCCGATGGAAACATCTGGGGCGCAGGTCTGACCGTTTCTTATGCGTTCTAACAATTGGGAGAATTGAAGGTGTAAAGCTTTTCCCATATTTTATTGAAGTAACAAAAGGGCAACCATATTCCTGGCTGCCCTTTTTTCGTTATTTGTTTCGTTTCTACGAATGGTAGGGCGGGGTTCCGTCCCCGCCATCTTTCGGCGGGAACGGAACCCCGCCCTACCGTCGATAATTGGGTATATTATTTTTTTGAAGTTCCCATCTTTACGATTATATCATCGGAACCAGGCTTGCTTCCTTTTATAAGAACACATGCAGCAAAATCTCTTTCAAATAACAATTCTACTTCCAGCACACCTTTTTCTTTACCCGGAATCCAGCCGGCAGGCAGGCCAGCAGGGCTTTTGACCATTTTTCCAGTACCCATGATAACAAGCCTGTCCCTGGGTTTTAATCCAGAAATTTTTCCGGCTGTAATATAATATTTGTCATCCTGTTTTGAAAATACCCGGCAGAACCAGGGCATGATTTTTTCTTTTTCCAAAGCTATTTCGAACATGTTTTGAAATGTACCTATTATAAAAGAATCTTTTTCCTGCTCATTTTTCAACGTTGCTGCGATTTCTATTGAAGGATATCTGGTCATAAGGCCGGTATCAACCAGACTGAGTCTTGATACAGCTTCTCCGGGCAGAGTTTGTGGCAGTTTGAATCCTTCTGCCAGAATCAACATTCGCACTCCCGGATAGACTCCAAGGGCTTTGGATGTGCATAAAAGATCCCGTTTTTTAGCACATGGCCCATGAGATACGGTTTCATCTGTCTTACTTGAGTCTGTCAGGTATACCTTCATGGATTCTGCAAGCCGGTCGGCATTGAGCCTGATCTTTGAAACTGTGGCGAAATCAATTTTTTCTCTGTCGAAAAGAATTCCGATTTTTGGCGGGAACGAATTAATATTGACTGAAACCGGTTTTTCTTTTTGTTCCGAGCGTTTTTTTGCCTCGGATTTTTTAATACTGGAAGCTCTGGCCCGATCTCTGGCAGGTTGTCGATCTTTCTCCTGCAAGCCTTTTGGCGCAACATCTGTCGATTTCTGCAAAGGCTTCGACTTTTTTGCTGTCTCATCTTTTTCTTCTTTACCCGACAATCCAGCCAGAATGTCTCTGGCAGGCACAGCTTCCTGGTCTCTTTCTCTGAAATAATCTCCTGATACGAAAAAAGGCTGATCCACAGTGATCCGCCTTACCTCGTCGGCTGAATATTTTTCGCCTCTGGCTTTTTCTTTGCTGACCATATCTACATTGGACGTGCAGCCTGCTGCCATGCAGATTACCATAAATACTACCGCAGATTTTATTATTTTCATTGTATTTTTTTCCTGATTTTAAGCCTGATTTTAGGGCTCTCGCATAAAAAAAATCAGGGGCAGCCCTTGTTCTGGTCTGCCCCTGATGTGAAAATATTAATAACCTTCTGACGTTATTCGCCTATGATCAGAAGTTCCAGATCAATTCTGCTGCAATTCTTGTGGCAATTTCATCACTTTCTATACCACCTGAAAGAGCTGCTGTAACGTCATTTATACCCGAACCTGGGAAAAAGAAAGATGCCTGGGTTTTGATGAACATGTGCTGGCTCAGAGCAAGAAGCAGTTCGTTATCCCATTCTGTTCCTACATAGCCAGCTTCAACTCTGGTAGGTCTGACTCTCGTGCCTTCAGGTCCAGCCATGGATGCCAGGGTGACCGGCTCAACCATGTTGGTTACGTAGAAGTCTTGATTCCAGGTAAAGATATTTGCATTGGTTTTATAAATCAGGTATTTGACAGGTCTCAAGGTGAGTCCAACGCTGATCATGGTCAGGCCGGGGTTATCACCGCGGCCGTTACCATTTCCTGCCATGTTCTGAAGCCCGCCTACGAATACAGGCGTACCATTTCCGTAAAGCTCCGGTACATAGCTGTAAAGAGGTGTTCCGAGAACAAAGTTGGTATCAGCGAGAATGGTATTTTCACCACCCCACATCTTGGAGTATCTTTGGATATTCTGAACACCTGAATAGCCGGAAAGCGTGTCATCTGTGGAATCGTCATCACCCGAAGTGTACATGACTCCGATATGGGGCCTGAAACTCATCCAGTCAACCATTTCTTTGAGTTCGAATCCAAAATCTGCAGCAAGGGCATATGATGCAATATCGAAATCATCATATGCGATGTCGTGAATGCCGTTATTGACTCCCCTAAGACCAGTTTCCCTGGCTTCACCAAATTTGTAAACACCTTCAGTCATGATTTCGAGAATGCCGACTTTGCCCAGATAATAAGCACCGAGATGATAGGCATCTGTATCGGGTTTTCCGCCTCTTATACCTGCATAATCTTCAAGTCCGGCTTCGGCTGCCATAGCGCCCACAAGGTCTGTGGCCTGGACATTGCGGATACGATCATAGGCAAAGAACATCCTCACTTTGGATTCTTCGCTGAGTTCATAATCCATCCAGCCTGCAATCAGGTCACGGTCATTGTCGTTATCTCCGACAAGTTCGTCAGTATTGATCTGAAAATCGTTTTCCTCAAGTTTATGCCAGGCTATGGAAAATTTAATGTTATCATACAGCCCGGTGAGCCAGAAGCCCGCATTATCATCGCCATATACCATAGATGCACTTTCAATAGCATCAAGTCCCCATACATCCCATCCGGCGTGCAGACGGAGACCTGGTAATGTTTCGATACTTACGTTGAGGCGTTCGAGACCGAAGTTACTTGAATCACCCTGTTTACCACCCCTGTTATCTACTGACTGAGTGTCTAAGGGCCGGTCAAATTCCAGGGCAGCATAAAAGCTCCATTTTTTGTCTTTTGGCATAGCATTGAAATATATCTTTGTTTCATTACGGATGTAGCCGTCATTGACACTGCCAGCTTCATTGCTATGGCTTTTGAGGAAAGAGTTGGCAAGATAATAAGGTTTGAAGTCGTTAACCTTGGCAGTCAGAGCCGTGGCATATGCAACGGCACTGTTAATATCCATAGCTGTGGCATCGTCGTTATCCATTATGTCAGCAGCGATACCTGAGGCAACTGCGTCTGCCCCTGCTGTAAGGAGTGCTGAATTACCTGCAATTACACTGTTTGCAGCAGCCTCTCCACTGGCGGCAGCAGCCTGAACCACAACTGCCTGTGCGGCAGCAGCAGCTGCGGCATCATCACCGGCGGCGGCAGCGGTCAGGTAAGCCGGGTCACTGAATATCTGCTGAAGTGCAGCGCCTGCGCCTGCCTTGGAAGCTTCAGCAGCCTGAATGGAGGCGGCCATGATAACAGGTGCGGCCGCAGCAGTTGCAGCAGCAGTTGCGGCGGCATTGTCACCGGAAGCAAGAGCAGCCTGGTAAGCAGGATCAGTTGCAATTGCCTGAAATGCCGCACCTGAGCCGTTTGTTGTTGCTTCGGCTGCACTGACACCAGCTCCGACTACAAAAGGAGCTGCAACCTGCTGGGCTCTGGCCTGAGCAGCCACTGTATTACCTGCGCCCATTGCAGCAAGAAAATCAGCGTCTGTCGAGATTGCTTGAAGAGCTGCTCCTGCAACTGCAGCGTCCTGGGCAGCAACAGCGTCCGCATATTGTGTGGCTGCCGCACTTCCCGCACCAATTCCTGTCTGATAAGCATTACTTGTAGCAGTGCCTGCCCCGATTCCAGTCATGTAGGTACTGGCCGCATCTCCGCTTGCCACTACAAAAGCTGTGTCTGCATTTGCTTTGAGCATGGCAGCACCCGCAGAAGCCGCAGCGAGATCATCACCGCCTAATACTGCATTCGCGTTTATAAGGGAGTTACCCAGATCATCCAGAGTCGATCTAAGTCCTCTGCCGTTGGCAACAGCGTCAGTAAATGCTGTATTTGCCTGGTAAACGGCAAGCCCGGTGTTGGCTGCGTTGAGAGCGCCCTGAGCAAACTGTTGGACAGGTTCGACATAAAAATACCCTGGCACATTGTCGCTCATGCCAAAATCCCAGTTGGATTCTGCCGTGGGGATCATGCGTACCGTAGCGCCAAAGCTCATCAATATGTTTTTATGGGTGTCAATACCAACGCCTCCTGGGCCAAGTATTTTTTCAGGGTCCAGGCTTGCCGGGCCGGCCAGGACTTCCGTCGTGATATCTGCCACCACATCTTTTTCTTCGCCAAAGGCGGGTACACAAATCATGGAAATGGTGAGTACAAGTGCAATACATGTGAACAATTGTTTCATCTTCATATTCTCCCTCATCTCAAAATATGATTAAACTTAAGGGCCGTGGATGAAATAAATTCCACAACCTTGCTTGCCCTTGAATATGTTTTCTGCGTTACATTGATGGGCAAAGACAATAAGTATTCACCCATCAATGCGCCTTGAATACAGATCCAAATTCGGCGCAATCTTATGGCATTAATTTCATCCATGACCCTAACCTGAAAACTTAACTGGAAAATCTGTTTGACTTCCTGAAGTCGCTTTTCACCTCCTTATTCATTTTTTTAAATGGTTTTACTTATGATCCAAAATGATTTTCTCGTCTTTAATAAACACAGATTTAGACGAAAAACGAGGTTTTTTAACATGTATGTCCTGAATATGCAAGCGTTTTTAAGGATAATTCGATATAAAAAACCAGCCTTTAGATTCTGTTGACACAACCAATATTTACTCACCTTGAAATCAAGACCAGAAGCCATATTGTTTGCCGAGCAGGCAAGTTTGTGATAAAAGATTTAACCTGATGGGGAAACAATTGAAAACAAAAAGCAAAAAGGGATAGCAAAGTGTCAGGTTTACAGGAAATTCTTATCATTCTCGTAGTGGGTCTTGCTCTATTTTACCTGCCGGTTCGCAAAAAAAACAATACTCCCTCCCGCATGAAGGTGGTGGGGCCGGCTGTGCTGATTACCGGGCGGACTCGGCTTTTTGTCTTCTTATCTGTTCTATGGCCTGCAGGAGCTGCTTTTTTTTTAAAACCCTGGCAGCACGATTTATTGCTGTTTATATATATCGGAATCGGACCGATTGTTTTATGCTGGGGGCTTTGGTGGGTAATCATGGGATTTAAGGATTTCAGGCGGTAAACAAACCAGGGAGAAGATGATGAACGAAAAAACAAGCAGAGTTTTGGAAATATTTGAGAGGATCAATCAGATTCCCAGAGAGTCGAAAAATGAGGAAAAGATCGCTCAATGGATTCGCGACTGGGCGGAGAAAAGACAGTTTCCTGTAAAGAGTGATCATGTCGGGAATCTGGTTATAGATATTCCTGCAAGTTCCGGGTGTGAAAGCGGGCCGATTATCGTATTGCAGGGGCATATGGATATGGTATGTGAAAAATCTGTCGATTCCAGGCATGATTTTTCTAAAGATCCGATTCGTCATATAATTGAAGGCGAATGGCTCAGAGCGGACAATACCTCACTTGGAGCAGATAACGGCATTGCCATCGCCATAGCGATGGCACTTGCGGATGACCCTGATATAATTCATCCAGAACTCGAACTTTTATTCACCGTTGATGAAGAAACCGGCCTTACCGGGGCGAATGCAATGGAACCAGGATTTTTTGAGGGCAGGATACTCATCAATATTGATTCCGAGGATGAAGGGGTTTTCACCATCGGATGCGCGGGCGGGGTCGATTCTCATTTTGAAATGGCTCTTTCAACTGAGCCGGCCAAAGGGAATAATATTGTATGTGATCTTTCGATTTCAGGTCTCAAGGGCGGGCATTCAGGCATTGATATAAACAAAGGCAGAGCAAATGCAAACAACCTGCTGGCCAGAGCCATACGCATCATGCAGAGCCATACAGAAATCCGCCTGCTCTCTTTTTCCGGAGGCACTACTCATAACGCCATTCCCAGAAACGCTGCCGCACAATTTTTATGCTCGGAACAAAACTTATCATTGATGCAGGAAAAAGTTTTGGAATTTGAAGCCATTCTTCAAAAAGAATATCAGATTTCAGACCCTGGCCTCAGCCTTTCATTGAACTTGAAAGCCGATAGCTATAAAAATGGCCAAGAAGAAGCGATCACTCAAGATGATACGGATCGAGTAATCAGATTGCTGCTGGCTTTTCCCTGGGGAGTTTCTGCAATGTCAGAAGTACCCGGGCTGGTCGAAACCTCAAGCAATCTTGCTTCGGTAAATCTTGCAGGCTGCCAGTTGAACATATTGAGCAGTCAGCGCAGTTCTGTCATGACAAGACTTGATGAAATAACTATAAGAATTGAATCTCTTGGTATGCTGGCAGGGGCAAGTATAAAAAATGGACTCGGGTATCCCTGCTGGACACCGGACACAGGGTCAGCTTTGTTAAAACAATGCAGGGAAGTCTATGTGAAACTGTTCGATAAAATACCTGAAGAGCAGATAATTCACGCAGGGCTTGAGTGTGCTATAATAGGTTCCAGATACAAGGGGATTGACATGATATCAATCGGGCCGACCATCCGTAATCCGCATTCGCCGGAAGAAAGACTTCACATCCCGTCGGTTGGAAAAATATGGGAATTTATGACAGCCCTTCTTAAATCTTACAGTTGACAATCAGTTAAAAAAAAATCGAAAAGAAAAAAGGGGCGGTTATTCCGTTATGCCGCCCCGCGGCACAAAATGCGGGAACAGGGGTAAACCTGCCCCATCTCATCTATAAAAGCCCTTGCTGTCAGCTATCAGCTTTGGTATCAGATGGCTTTTCGATTTGAGCATTTTTCTTTCCTCTACGGCGGGTTTTTCCAAAACTTCCCCGGAAAATCTTACCTTTTTTTGTTCTCTTGTCTCCTTTTCCCATTGATCTGTCCTCCTTTTTTTGATTTTTATGATAATCAGTTAAAAACAGCCAGTATAAAAGACCCGGCAAAACTTAAAGATATATTTATAAAGGATGGTATTGGTATTGTCAACCTGTTACCTTGCCATCATGGCTCTCATCATGTCTCCTGTATTCTCGGCATGATCAGCGATAGATCCTAAGATTTCGACAAGGCGGATCATATGAAACACAGTGGCTGAATCATCGAATGTGGAAAAAATTTTCATCTTGAGTTCCGCTTCGATTTTATCGGCATATGCTTCCTGTTCCCGAATGGTACGAATGATATCTTTTACTATCCGCCGTTGTTTTTCGTTAAAATTCTTGAAATATATCCTTGCCTCGGCAACCATCTTACTCAAATCCACTATGGGTTGAATTACCGCGTCTGTCAGTTTCAGAAAATCTTTTGCAAGGAAGTCTGGAATACCGGGTTCAGGCCTGTATGAGATCCAGTTCAAAGAATCCTTGACACCATCAAGGACATGATCCTGTTCCCTAAGATACCTGAATAACTGAAATTTATCCACAGGCATCAACGTACCTTTGGGAAGATGGCCGCGAATACGGCGTTTTATGGCATCTGCATCGTTTTCCAGCTTGCTGATTTCCTTTCTGAAATCTTCGAAAGTATGGCAATCGTGGGAAATATGGCATTCTACAGCCTGTTGAAAGGCAAAAGCACACTCTTTGACCTTTTCCGCATGTTCCTGAATTCCCTCAAAAGGGGAAGTTACAAAAAGAGATAATAGTGGAAACCGCATAGGCACCTCCTTTTACTTAAAATATCAGTCGAAGTAAACTGAATATGGCTATGCTGGTCAGGGCGGCAACCGGGACCGTCAGTATCCAGTACAGCATGATTTTAAAAACAACCGAAAAATTGATAGCATCCACACCTCGAGCGAGTCCGACTCCAAGGACTCCGCCAACAGCAGCGTGGGTGGTAGAAACCGGTAAACCGAGTTTCGATGCTACGAGTACGGTGGTGGCTGCGGAAAAATCGACAGCAAACCCTCGAGTGTTGCTCAAAGTTGTTATCTTTGTACCTATGGTTTCCATAACTCGATATCCCCACATGGATATTCCGCAGGCAATCCCTACACCACCGAACAAAAGCAAAAATACAGGAACTGACACAGTTGATCCTACATGTCCGGTTTTGGCCAGGAAATAAAGCACGGCCAGAGGACCTATGGCGTTTGCAACATCGTTTGCACCCTGAGATAATGCAACATAGCAGGAGGTTCCTATCTGAATTTTTCTAAAAATTTCTTCCGCGCCGTCTCCACCACTTTTTTCTGTGACAAACCGTTTAAGAAGCTTTCTCCCGATAAGTCCGATTCCTGCGGCTACAATAAAAGATATCAGAATAGCTGCTGGCATTCCAATGGAAAAGGTTTTACCTAAAGGGGTCTTGAACAAAAATGACAGCACAATGATCATGACGGTTATACCGATAAAAAACGGGGAAAGATGTAAAGCACGCGCAAAACTGTCTTTCCTCGACATGATCAGCCGGATGATAATCTTGAGCATTGTATAGGCTATTACCATACTGAATACCGGAGATATGATCCAGCTTAAAATTACAGCCCCGAGTTTCATCCAGTTTATTACCGAGAAACCACCTGCCATTATCCCGAATCCGATCATGGCCCCGACAATTGAATGAGTGGTGGAAACAGGCAATGATTTCCAGGTGGAAAAGCTGACCCAGAGAGAAGATGCGAGCAGTGCGGAAAGCACTCCGAGCAGAACCAGATGCGGATCGGTCAGAACATCCGTAGAAACAATCCCTTTGCGTATGGTATTCGTGACGTGTGATCCTATAAAAGTAGCACCCACTACGTTCAAAATGCCAGCTATGAAAACAGCCTGCTTGATAGTTATAGCTTTTGCACCAACAGCGGAGGCCATCGAATTGGCTACATCGTTTGCCCCTATATTCCAGGCCATATAAAAACCCAGAATATAGCCGAAAATCAGAACAATTTCACCTGACATACTATTTCCTTTGACTAAGATTAATCACGCTCAAACACGAGATTTTACAAAATCCTTTTGGCTTAACCTGACTCTGTTGTCAAGAAAGTTTGTCAACTCTGCCGTTTTTTTATTTCTTCATGCCAGCGGACACGATAGTCAATTGTTCATGGAACAGGCGATTTTCGACTCGTCACTCATCTGTCATGATTTTTATGATTCTTTCATCCAGGCAGGAACGCAGAAATATGTTCATTGGCTTTTGATCACCGGATTCATAAAAAGAGAGCATCAATTGATTGAATTCCAATTGCCTTCTGGCAGGAAGATTGATAGCGGGATACCCGGCACTCAGCAATACTCCATTCATGACAAAACGTCCCATGCGTTTATTGACATCATAAAAAAACTGACACCTGGCCATTGTAAGAAAATAGAATATAGCTCGATCATAGATATCAATTATTTTACAGGCTCGCTCTATCATATCATTGAAAAGATCATTCAACTTACCGGCTTCCGGCGGAATATAGTCAGTACCTGCTATCGTGACTCCGCCGGAACGGAATTCACCCCATTCCAAAGCTTCTTCACTCGCCGCTATAGAATGAAGTTCACAAATTTTTTCCTTCGTGACTTCAAATCTGGCTTCCTTGATCCATTTAAATAAAGTACGCCATGCTTCAGCTTGATTGAGTACAATTTGTTGATCAGATACTTTGTGTCCGCCAACTGTCACTCCATCCAATAGGGTCTGAATTTCAGGCAGAGTATAGTTTATGCCTTCCAGATTTACCGCATCACAGACCAGTTCCGATAATTGGCGTTTAGCGAGCATCAAAGCTTTAGCCTGATCAGGTTTCATGTTCCATTGTTTTTTTTTCACTTATATCACCTGTGTTTTATCATCATCACTTAGAGTCGTGGATGAAATTAATGCCATAAGATTGCGCCGAATTTGGATCTGTATTCAAGGCGCATTGATGAGTGAATACTTATTGTCTTTGCAAAATTTTGTTTACAGAACCACTTATTTTTGCAAATTCTCACGCTGTTTATCACAATCTGCAAATTCCAAAGCGATTTCCCGAAAATCCTCCTGCAAATCCAGGAAGGCATCAATCATATTCGGGTCAAACTCCCGATTGCTGACTTCTGATATAATTTCGACGGATTTTGAATGCGGAATCGGTTCTTTATACACGCGTCGGCTGATCAGAGCGTCATAAACGCCTGCGATGGCCATCAGCCTTCCAGCTATGGGAATATCTTTTCCTTTCAAGCCCTGTGGATACCCGGAACCGTCCCATTTTTCGTGGTGGCTGTAAGCCATCTGCCGTGCGATGCGAAGAAAGTCATCACTGCCGATATCTTCTTCTATCTTCATAATGGCTTTTTGACCGTAAATAGTATGTTTTTTTATTTCTTCGATTTCTTCCGTGGTCAGTGTATCCGGTTTCAGTAAAATTCGGTCGAGAACACATATCTTGCCTATATCGTGCAAGGGGGCGGTCTGATACAAAAGTTCGATCATAGAATCGTTCAATTCATTTTGATATACTCCCTGCTTTTGCAGATGGTCGGCCAGCATCCTGACATAATTTTTGGTGCGCTGGATATGTCCGCTGGTTTCGATATCACGGGTTTCTCCCAGAGAAGACAGGCTGTCAATCATGGCGTTTCGGGTGAGAAGCAATTCTTTGCTATATTTTCCGACTTCTTTTTCCAACAGAATATTTTGATTGGCAAGGTCTTCTTCCGCCAATTTCAGAGACAGGTGGGTTTTCACCCTGGCTTTGACTACAGAAGGGCTGATGGGTTTGGTAATGTAATCCGCAGCTCCCATTTCAAGTCCCTTTGTTTCATCTTCCATTTCACTTTTTGCTGTGATGAAGATCACCGGAATATGCTTTGTGGCAGGGTCAGCTTTCAGCCGTCTGCAAACTTCATAACCATCCATACCCGGCATCATGATATCCAGTAAAATGAGATCGGGCGGATTGTCCGACATGGCCTTTTTCAGTGCTTTTTCACCGTTCAATGCGACGATACGTTTGTAATTCGATAAGATACCGCCCAATACATCTATATTTTTCGGTGTGTCATCTACGATCAGAATTCTTTGCCGATTCAGTTTTTCTTCCATGATTTTCCCCTTTACCGCCAGCCCTTGTCCATATGAATAGTGACTGTCGTGCCATCTTTTTTTGAAGTCGTCATATGAATATCACCGTTTTGTGTTTCAGCGATGAGTCTGGCGCTGTATGTTCCAAGGCCGGTTCCCTGTCGCTTGCCTGACGACACGTATTTGTCAAAAAAAAATTCCCGTATTTCTTTGGGTACGGTTCCCTGATTCTGGATGCTGATGACGGCTCGTTCCTTATCATGAAGATATATGGCAATCTGCTCTTCTTCTGGTGAGGCTTCCATTGCGTTTTTGATCAGGTTGGACATCATGCTGTAACAGAGCAGTTTTTCACCCATTACAAAATACTTGTCTTCTTTTCGAGTCGGTTTTCCGTTTATCTGGATATCAATGGTCAATTTTTTGAATTTGATGATGCTCTGGTTTTCATTCAAAAGGATGTTCTGGATGATTTGAAAAATATCCACAGGGATGGAATTGCATGAATACAGGCAGCGCTCCATTTTGAACAGATCCAGAGAGAGATTGATCAAATCGAGCATCTTATGCCCTTCTTCCCGGATAATGCGAACGTAATCCTTTTGTTTTTCCGTCAATGTAGTGGTGGATAATAAAAGTGACGATAAAGCAATGATGGGATTGAGCGGATTTTTCAGATCATGCCTGGTTATTCGCTCGATATCTTCTCGTAACTGGGCGGCTTCCAGCAATTCTTTGTTATGATGTTTCAGTTCTTCTCTGGCCAGTTTCAACTGGAGATGATTTTTGACACGGGCGCGGACAATAGGAGGGCTGAAGGGTTTTGTTATATAATCCACCGCCCCGGTTTCAAGTCCTCTGGTTTCATCATCTTCTTCGCCCATGACAGTAATGAAAATAACCGGAATATCTTTTGTTTTTTCATTTGTCTTCAATTGTCGGCACACTTCGTAGCCGTCCAGACCTGGCATAATGATATCCAATAAAATCAGGTCTGGTGGATTGTCCGAAATCGCCACTTGCAAGGCTTTTTCACCGTTCAAGGCAACCAGGCGCTTGTATTCGGAAAGGACTTTACCCAGCACGTCGATATTTTCCGGTGAATCATCTACAATCAAAATGCATTGTTCATTTCTGCCTTCGTTCATCGTTACCTCTTTTCATCTCATTAATTTTTAGCCTGATCTTATCTAACAGATTTAAAGCGTTTGTAAAGTCATATTGACCAATGTGTTCGGCAATCGCTTTCAGTTCTTCATCCATGCCTGTATTCTTCAAATGGCTGTCCAGCAAATCCAAATGCTCGGAAGCTGCCATATCATCTTCTTCGAGCAAAGCGGCTATACGATCTATAATATGCAGTGCATCGGAACGATTGAAAACATGATCGACGGCAGGCAGGGTTTTAGAAAAAACAGCTTCTGTTTTTTCCAGGTTTTTGATGGATTTGAACACCTGCTGCAAGTTTTCAGAAAATGAATCAAGCAGGGATGAAATAACTGAATTCTTTGTATCTTTTATACCGGTTTGTAACAGGTGAGCGGTCTTATGAAGTTCGTTTGCACCGATGTTGCCAGCCACGCCTTTAATGGTGTGAACAATCCTTCCGATCTGTTCCATGTTGCCGCTTTTGAAGCAGTGCCGGACCTGCTGCATCGTATCTTCATGATTTTTAGCGAATTTCAGAAGCAGTTTTCGATAAACGGAATGATCACCGCCGACCCTGATCAATCCGGAATTTGTGTCAATACCTGCAAGTGTTTGAAACGGCACGTCAGTTCTGTCTGCATGGCAAGATAGCTCATACCTGTGATGGCTGTTCATGGGTGTCCGGATTTCGTGACTCATTCGGGCCAGAAATTCGCTTTTGGCCTGCCCTGCCTCTGATTTCGCCTTTTTCAGTTCCGAAGCACTCTCTTCCAGCAGGCGTTTCTGGCGATCCATGATGAGAAAAACATTGACTTTCTGTTTGAGGATCTCCGAATCGAGAGGTTTGAACAGATAATCCACCGCGCCTGCACTGTATCCTTTAAATATATGATAATCCGTCTTGCTGATAGCTGTTACGAAAATGATAGGGATGTGCCGGCTGCCCTCATTGCTCCGCATGAGTTCTGCGAGTTCAAACCCGTCCATTTCAGGCATATGTACATCCAAAATGGCCAGGGCGAAATCATGCCGCAGCAAAAGAGAAAGAGCTTCGTTACCGTTACTGGCCTTGAATATCTGTGCATCCGATTTTTTCAAGATGGATTCCATGACAAAGAGGTTTTCCGGTTTGTCGTCAACTATCAGAATTTTGGATGATGTCTGTTCCGATGTTCGGATGTCGTCTTCGATTTTCATGATGTAACTTGTCCTTTAGAGCGAGATGTTTCGATTTGATCAATCGTTGTGCAGATAAAAAAGAGTATGCTATTTTATGGAAATTTCCTTTGCCGTATCTTTAATCAATCGTTATATTGAGTTTTTCCGCCAGACGAGCCAATACTGCCAATGCATTCTCAAAGGCATACCTGCGGACATGACCGTCGATCATTTTCAGATATTCCCGGATGGCTGTATTTTTCAATTGCCCGTTGACATGGTTCAAAAACTCCACAGCTTCCATATCATCATCTTCGAGAAGTTCCAAAAGAGTTTTTAACAGCGAGCTGGCTTCATTGATGTCAATATTGTCCAATAATTCTGAATTTTGGTTTTTGCAATCGTCTGAACCTGGGGAAATCATCACTCTTTCTGGGATATCAGGATATTTGCCTGGTCCCGCATCTTTTTCAGACCCAGGCTCTTTTTCAGACATCAGCCCAGCCTCAGTTTTGTCAAAGCAGGCAGTGAAAAAGAGAGTGCTGCCTTTACCTGGATCGCTTTCTGCTCCTATTTCACCCTTCATCAATTCAGCAAGGTGCTTGCAGATCGTAAGCCCCAGACCTGATCCGCCGTATTGCCTGGTGGCCGAACCGTCCGCCTGTGCAAAGGGTTGAAACAAACCGGCCATTTGTCCGGCTGTCATGCCGATACCCGTGTCTTGTACTGAAAATTTCAATGTGACCTGATCGCAGGTTTCAAGAAACGGTTTCACGGATACCGTAATTTCACCTGTTTCCGTAAACTTGACGGCATTACCGACAAGATGTATGAGTATCTGCCGCAGCCGTTTGAAATCACCTTTTATTACAGGAGGTAGATCTGGATCTGCCGTGATGGTCATTTCAAGGCCCTTGCCTTTTGCTATCATGTCCATTCGGACAGCTATCTTCGAAATCAGTTGATTCAGCGGAAAAGCTTCATTTGTTATCTCGATTTTTCCGGACTCAATCCTGGAAAAATCGAGAATGTCGCTTATGACAGCAAACAAAGATCTGCCGGAACGGTGTATCTTTGCAAGATAATCTTTCTGTTCCGGGGTAAGTTCGGTTTCCAGACAGAGGTGGGCCATACCAATGATGGCATTCATCGGTGTCCTGAGTTCGTGACTCATTCTGGCCATGAATTCGCTTTTAGCCTGGTTTGCAGCCTCCGCCGTTTCCTTGGCCCTGATGAGTTCTTTTTTGCCTTGCATCCGTTCTTCGATCTCTTTTTCCATACGCAGGTTTGCATCTTTCAACTCAAGGGTTCGCTTTTCCACCTGCTCTTCAAGAGACTCGGTATATCCCTGAATTTTGCTGAACAGGATTTCAAAAGCTTCCGTCAGTATTTCGATTTCATCCCGACTTCTCTGCATCCTTGATATGGTTCCGGATTCAGGTTTTTCCAGTATATCGGATGCAAAAGAAACTACTTTATCAGTCAGAAGATCAAGAGGCCCTGTAATATATCGCGAGAGCATGAAAACTCCTGAAATACCCGCTATACAGGCAAACACGCCAAACATTACAGTGATCAGACTCATATGTCGAATGGTACCATGTATATCGTTCAGAGATGCAACGCCAATGACAATGACTGGAGTATCCGGAACGATTTCCTGTTTTATCACCATCTGTTTGTTGTGCTGGGAAATATCGGCAGAAGACTCCCACCCTTCGCTGCCTTGAATGATTTTCTTTGCACGGGACCTGGGAATTATCAGGTCTCCTTTAGATGAAAGAGCTGCCAGGGTCAAAAAACCTCCCTGTCCGATAGTATAGCTTTTAAATAGTTTATCATTAACCTGTTCCAGATCCAGAACAATAGCAATGGTTTTATGGCCTTTTAATTTCCCGCTTTTATCAAAAGGACGGCTGATAACCAGCAGAGGTTTGTCCGTATCCGGTTTGAAAGCATTCAAATTGATGGCAGTAAAAACTGCTCCTTGGGAGAGTTTGCCGGTCAGTTGCTCTAATTCCGGCGATGCAGGGTTGAACAGGGCTGAATCAGCATACAGAATTTCTCCCTGATCAATGATAAGAATTTCTGTTATCCAGGACTCCACAGCCCGGATTTTAGAAAAATAGGCCATCAGACCACTTCGTGAAACAGATGCCATGGCCGGATTGTTTAAAAATACATTCAATACTGGCTGAGAACACCACAATGACAGCTTAGTTTCAATCTCTTCCTGAAACCGGTGAAACATTTCTATGCCATGCCTGACATTTCCAGCAACCTCTTGTTTTAACTCTTTTTTTAAAAAAATAGTTGCGTTAAATGCACTCGCGATGGTCAACATGGAAACCACCCCGAGAATGAGGCAGCCGCTGACGACAGCCATTTTAAATTTAAGAGAACGTCCAAAAAGTTCATGTCCGAAAAATTGCAATGGTTTCACTTTCCAAGAAGGTTGGTAAGAAACAGGGTGTATTCGCTCAAAGTGATCCCGACTTTTTCTTTCCAGATGGCATCAAACTCCGAATTGGTTTTTCGCTGGGTCTCGAAAAATTTTGCTGCGACCGCCTGAAGGTTTTTATCCTGTTTATTGAATCCCCAGCCTACTTTTGTAACCGGGCCGATAAAAAACGCGACCACTGAATTCTTTATCTTGTTCCGCGTCCAGTTGAGTGCTCCGTCTGCGCCGATAATTGTGAAGTCAACCTGTTTGTCCTCTACGGCCATCATACTGTTATCGGTTGTCATAAATTGAATTTTCACCGGATTATATGCAAAATCAGAGGTGTTTTTTTCTTCGATCCAGGTATGATAGGTCGTACCTTTCATGACAGCAGTCTGTTTTCCTTCAAGATCTTTTTCTGTTTTGAATTTTTCCTTATTGTCATTGTGTACCACAATTGTCATCCGGGTTTTAAACAACAATACAAAATCGAGTTTTTTGCTGCGCCAGTCATGCATGACCAGGTCGTTAGGGTAGCAATCACATTCCCCGGTTTCCATGAGGTAAGGTGTATAGCTTTTTTCCTTGATCGTGACACCGCCCTGACCGTGAAACTGCTGATCCCAGGATTTGAGTCTTCGAATTACCGGTTTGACACCGAGTGCTTTGGCCAGAATTATTCCCATTTTCGTATATAATGCATGGCTTGAACCTGCCACACACAAACGGATTTCCCCGGTTTTTTGAATCTCTTCCAGCGGTCGGGCTTCCGAAACGGTTTTCTGAAAACTAATTAACAGCATGATAAAGATAAAAAAAACAATGTTTAAAGCAAAACCTTTTTGTTGAAGCATAATTTTCTCCTTTTCAATAAATGGTTATTAGACGCATTTTTGTGTATCCGTCAAGTTTCTTAAAATTTCTCCCAGCGCGAGCAGGGCATCTTGAAAATCATACCCGTCAAGACAGGTTTGAATCTGTTCCAGTTTATCCTTAAAACCTGATGCTGCCAGGTGTTTTTTCACAGTTTTTAAATATTCAACAGCCTCCATATCATCATCTTCAAGCAGTGATTTCAGTTTTTGCAGCAGCGGTTTTATGGTTTCAAGATCAACGGAACCAGATACCGGTTGAGGAGATACCGGTTGAGAAGATATTGGTTGAGAATTTTGAGTATGAATATTCATGCTTTCTGGAGAAAGTATGTCAAGGGATGCCATCACCTGATCAAAAGCCTCGGAAAGATGATTCATACAGAGCAAAATATCATCTGCCTGCTTATTTTTTCTGATGACGGCTTCAAGATCTGCTACAGCTTCATGCAGAGCATTTGCGCCGATATTTCCTGAAACTCCTTTCATTCCGTGGGCCAGTTGTGAGGCGAGTTCTGTATCTTCTCTGTTCAGAGCGTTCTGTATTTGGTTCGGGTAATCCGCATGATTTTCCCTGAATTTGAGCAGCAGCCTTTTATAAGCGTTCTGACTGCCGCCGATCCTTGCCAGACCTGATACAGTATCGATACCGTCCAGCATTGGAAACCGACTATCAAACGAATTTTCATCGTTTTCTTGATCATGAATATTCTGCAATCTTTTTGGAATATACGGTTTTCGATTTCCGGGAGGAATCCATCGTAAGAGAGCCGCAAACAATTCATCTGGATCAATAGGCTTTGTGACATAATCGTTCATCCCCGCTGCCAGGCATTTTTCATTCACACCCTGCATGGCATCCGCTGTCATGGCAATGATAGGAATATTTGACACGCTCTTTCGAATTTCTCCTGTGGCAGTGTATCCGTCCATCTCCGGCATCTGAAGATCCATGAGGATGAGTTCAAATGAATTATCCTTATAGAAGATATCGACCCCTTCTTTCCCATTATTTGCGGTACTCACTTGAAATCCTTCATTTTCCAGCAGCTCAACTGCCACCTGCCGATTAATTTCGTTGTCTTCCACAAGCAAAATATGTGTTCCTTTGATAGCGATAAACGCTTTTGTATCTCTGCATGATGTTCCCACAGGCAGTTTTTGAATTCCGTTTTCCGCACCCGAAGTTCTGCAAAATGCTTTCACTATGGCATCAAAGAGTGTGGAGCCGCTGACAGGCTTAACCAGAAAATCGTCCGGCATCACATCATGGGATCGTTCTTTCAATTCTTCCCGGTTATAGGCCGTGACCATGATAATAGTGGGTATTTCTGCAATATCCGCATCCTTTTTGATATGTCCGGTTGTTTCCACACCGTCCATTTCCGGCATTCTCCAGTCCATCAGAACCAGTTTGTAATGTCTGTCTTTTCTTTTCAGTTCTCGCAGGCTTTCTTTTCCTGATGAAACTGCCGTGACTTTGAAAGAAAATCCTTCCAGAGTTTTTTTCAGGATCTGCCTTGCAACTGCGTTGTCGTCCACCACCAGCACATGCATACCTGCAAGGGATTCCGGCAGCATCCTGGTTTTTCGGTTTTCATTGTCATGCAGGCCGAACCTGGCTGTAAAAATAAACTGACTTCCCTGGCCCGTCTCGCTTTCTACCCGAATCCGGCCGTCCATCATTTCCACCAGCTTTTTGCAGATGGTCAGTCCCAGACCTGTTCCTCCATATTTTCGGGTCACCGAATCATCTGCCTGAACGAAAGGCTGAAATAAATCTGAAATCTGTTCCCTGTTCATCCCTATCCCAGTGTCTTTCACCGAAAACTCAAGCAGCACCCCATCAGCAAACGTTTTGTAAAGCTTTGTTGTTATGACTATTTCTCCGGATTTCGTAAATTTTACCGCATTGGACACAAGATTGAGAAGAATCTGCTGCAATCGTAAAGGGTCACCCACCATAGATGAAGGCACATCCGACTGGGTGAAAATCAGCAGTTCCAGACCTTTTTCCCCGACACTCATTCCACATTGATGGGAAACCATTTCCAGCACCTCATCCAGATAAAATTCGACATCTTCCATTGCCAGTTTTCCAGCTTCGATTTTTGAAAAATCGAGAATATCGTTAATGATCCCCAAAAGAGAATGAGCTGAATAATGCATTTTGGTCAGATAATCATACTGCCTGGGATTGAGTTTCGTCTGCATGGTGAGATGGCCCAGGCCGATAATGGCGTTCATGGGTGTGCGGATTTCATGGCTCATCCGGGCTAAAAAATCACTTTTGGACTGATTGGCAGCCTCAGCCTCAGCCTCAGCTCGTTTACGCTCTGTCACTTCCTTTTTCAGCCGCCGGTTCCATAAAAAAAATAGGAAAATTATCATAGTCAGGACGCTTGATACCTGTATTCCTATTTTTTGGATATAAGCAGGATCTAGTCCGTATTCAAAGCGAACGGATATCCATTTGTTACGAATATCGTTATGTTCCTGCTGGGTGAAGGATGCCAGGGTCTTGTTCAAAATACCGACCAGTTCCGGCCAGTCTTTCCGAACAGCAAACGACAGGTCATAATTACCATACTCCGTCTGAGCCGCAATTTTGAGATTGGCAAGACCGTTTTTTTCAATCAGATAACCGGCAGCAGCAAGATTTCCGATATAGGCATCCGCTATACCGATGGAAACGGCCTTCAATGCGTCTAAAGGAGTGTTTGCAAAATAAGGAATGATTTCAATATGATCCCGTTCCATCCAGTCAAAGGTTGAAGATTTTCGGACAAAAGCAACTCGTTTACCTTCAAGATCTTTCACGCCAGTAGCAAATGATAGTTCCTTCAAGGTAACGATGACCATGGGAAAGGATAGATAGGGATCAGTAAAGGACATATAGGCTTCTCGCTTCGAAGTCCTGGCCGCACAGGAAATCATGTCGATCTCATGATTTTTAGTTTTTTTCAGGACTTCAGGCCAGGTAAGATTCGTCTGAGGTTCCAGTTTGATCCTCAAGCGTTCTCCTATGATACGCATATAATCAGATGCCATTCCTGAAATATTACCATCTCCGGTCAGATACTGAAAAGGCGGAAAAGCCCGCGGGCCAGCAAATCGGATGCGTTGATGATCTGACATCCATAATATTTCAGCCGGCGATAATTCGATTTCAAAGGATTTGTTAAAATATCGCGCATCAGGATCTATTACCCAGCGTTTTTCGATATCGATCAATTCCTGGTTTGTGATACGCTCAAATCCGGTATTGATAAGAGTCAGCAGATCTTCATTGCCTTTGTGGACTCCAGCACAGACCTTGTTTGCAAATAAAACAGATGGATTATGGTCTATTTCTCCGGCCTTGCCGATGCGGGCAAGAGAAAGGGGCGTTACTGGCAACTCACCTAAAAACGCATGAATATCTCCTCTTGCAGCAGCAATGAGCATGGAATCAGTATCTTTGAACGCAAGGATTTCAGCTTCCGGATAATGAGTTCGAAGATATTCCGCCTGATAAGATTTTCGAACAGCTCCTATGATCTGCCTGGCAAGAGATGCCGAATCATCCACACTTCCAGATGACAGGGGGTAGAAAAAAACGCTTTGGATCTCATAAAAAGGCTGTGAAAAAAGAATCTGTTCCGCCCTTTTCTGTGTAAAGAACAATCCAGAATGAATATCAGCTTCACCTGTCTCAATTGCAGGCAATATATCAGCCCATGTGTCGAAAATGCGAAATTCGACTTTTTTTCCGATTTTCTTTCCCCAGAGTTTCCAGATATCGATAAAAAATCCGGCAGCCCGATTTTCATAATTGACCAATGTAAACGGGGCATAATCTGCAATACAGGCGATTGTCACCGTATCTTTTGCAGCAAGTATGGCTTCAGGCCGTTGCTGCTTTGTCTCTGCATGTCCAAAGGGGATAAAAAACACAAAACAGGCAAGGCATATTGATAGGCAGATGCTTGAAAATAATAATTTTTTTCTCATTTCATCATGTGTCTCATTTTGAATAAATTTTGAATTTATTTTATTGGCAGGCATTTTAAAATTTCTTCCAGAATAGCCAGAGAGTCTTCAAAACTATAAGAGCCAATACAAGATTCAATACGTTCCAACTCGTTTTTGAACCTGGCAGCCCCTTTTTGTTTTTTTAACATATTAAGATAATCCACAGCCTCCATATCATCATCTTCCAGTAAGGACTTAAGCTTTTTCAATATATCAAGCATTGGTTCTATGGTTTCCATATTGCTTGAAGATGGTGGCTGCACTTCATCAATCGCAGTTTCCCCCGATTTCTTAACGAGTGCGTCAATGGACACCATCACCTGATCGAACGAGCGGGTAAAATGGTTCAGACAATGTACAATACAGTCGATTTTCTTTCCTTTGAGCTCTGTCTCAAGATCGGCAGCTGCCGCATGAAGCCCATTTGCGCCGATATTTCCAGCCACTCCTTTCATGCTGTGGGCCAGGCGAAGAACAAGTTGTCGATTACCTTGATCAAGGGCTTTTTTGATCTGATCTGGATAATCCATATTATTATTCTTGAATTTGATTAAAAGATTCTGGTACGTGTTTTGATTTCCGCCGATTCTTGCCAGACCTGCATCCGTATCAATGCCGGTCAAGGTTGGAAACCCCTTGGGGAAAGGATTTTGGCAGGTTGCCTTATTCGTGTCGCCCGACTCGCTTTCTGAAGTACGCATAGAACGGTTTTCAGGTGGAATCCACCGTACCAGAGCGGAAAATAATTCTTCGGGATCTATGGGTTTGGTGACATAGTCGTTCATCCCGGATGCTATGCATTTTTCGTTCACCCCGGTCATGGCATCCGCAGTCATAGCGATAATAGGAATCTGTGATCCGCTCTTTCGAATTTTTTCTGTAGCCGCATATCCATTCAGTTTCGGCATCTGTAGATCCATGAGAACCAGATCGAACACATTGGAAGATTCTTCACAAAGCATGTCCACGGCACGCTCACCATCTTCAGCAGTGAGTATCAAAAAACCTTCATTTTCAAGCAGTTCAACAGCTACCTGTCGATTGATCTCATTATCTTCGGCCAGTAAAATATTAGCTCCCTTGACGGCAGCAAAAGCCTCTGTAGCCCGAATGCCGCTTTTAAAAGATCGATTGCTATTATTATCAGTGGCTTCTGTCTTTTCTCCGAAGGCTTTTATCACGGCATCAAACAGCAGGGATGGATTGATCGGTTTGACCAGAAATCCATCTGGTTGTGTCCGTCCAGTTTTGTTTTTCAATTCTTCCCGGTCATAAGCAGTGACCATGATTACAGTCGGGACATGGGAAATCGCTGTGTCTTTCTTAATGCGGGTGGTTGTTTCAACGCCGTCCATTCTCGGCATTTTCCAGTCCATCAAAACGAGTTCATAACAAATATCCTCTCTTTTAAGCTCCCGGATCGCATCTTCTCCCGAAGGCACAGTCATGACATTGAAAGTAAATCCTTCCAGAATATTTTGTAATATTTCCCTTGCAGCCTCATTGTCATCCACAACCAGCACGTTCATGCCTTTCAATTCTTCCGGAAGTATCTGATTTTTTCCTGGTTCTTTATCCAGATATCCGAACTGGGCAGTAAAAGAAAACTCGCTTCCTTTTTCCGGTGTACTTTTCACCAGAATATCACCACCCATCATTCCAACCAGTTTTTTGCAGATTGTCAGCCCCAGCCCTGTTCCTCCATATTTCCTTGCCACAGAACCATCTGCCTGGATGAATGGTTTAAAAAGCTCGGAAATTTGATCTTGCATCATACCAATGCCAGTATCTTTGACGGAAAATCCGAGAGTAACGCGGTCTGTTTCATCCTTTCCTTCCACCAGCTTTACAGTGACAACGATTTCTCCTGATTCGGTAAATTTGACGGCATTGGAAACAAGGTTGACAAGAATCTGACGCAGACGCATGGGATCACCGATCAGTGCTGGGGGCAGGTTCCATCCGGTTGAAAATAATAATTCAAGCCCTTTTTCACCGGCTGCTACGCCGCACTGGTCTGAAACCGCCTCCAGCACTTTATTCAGGGCAAAATTCACGGATTCCATATCCAGCTTACCTGCCTCGATTTTGGAAAAATCGAGTATATCGTTGATGATGCCTAAAAGAGAATTGGAGGAACCAAGTATCTTTTTTAAATAGTCGTGCTGTTTAGGATCGAGTCTGGTCTGCATGGCCAGATGGCCCAATCCGATAATGGCATTCATGGGAGTCCGGATTTCATGGCTCATTCTGGCTAAAAAATCACTTTTGGCATGATTCGCGGTTTCAGCCTCAACTCGCATTGTCGCGAGTTCCTCATTTTGATTGAGAAGGGTTTTTTCCAGCCCTCTGCGTTCTCTGATCTCTTTTTCCAACTCCTCATTTTTTTGTTCAAGACGGATCTGGAGTTTTCTAAAATTCAGGTGAGTCTCAATGCGTACCAGTATTTCGTCAGGCTGAAAGGGTTTGGTTATATAATCCACCGCACCTGATGAGAAAGCTTTTACTTTGTCTTTCGTATCATTTAACGCGCTTATGAAGATGATCGGGATATCCCGGGTTGTTTCATTGTTTTTCAATTTTTCACAAACTTCATGGCCATCCATATCGGGCATCATGATGTCTAAAAGAACCAAATCCGGCAGTGCGACGGAAGCGGCCTTCAAACCCATGGATCCGCTCGGCGCACAGCGTGTTTTATAGCCTTGCTCTTTCAGCATCTCGGACAAAAGGCGCAGGTTGGCCAGAGTGTCATCAATGATCAGAATATCTGCTTTAAATTGAGAATTCATTTTTCTGCCTTGTACCTTATGTTATTTTTTTATCAGTTCAATCAATTTTTCATACTGAAATGCATCCACGAGTTTTGTCAATGTCTGCACTGCATCAGGATGTGTTTCTCTGATCTCGTCAAGCACTTCCAGGGTGAGGTCAGCGTCGGCTTGAAGGGCCGCTTCGCGAAGTTTGTCTGCAAATTCCGGGGGTAAATCTTTGAATTGAACTGTATCCGGGTTTGTATCGTCTTGTGATTTTGTTTGAGATGATGTTTCATACACATAGCGGACACCAATATGTTTGCCCATGAGGTCAAAAATATCGTTTTCCTTAAACGGCTTGCGTAAAAAATCATCACATCCTGCTGAAAGAACAACTTGTTTTTCTTCTTCAAGAGCGCTGGCGGTCAAAGCTATCACTGCTGTGGCCTGCCCTTTGTCTGTTTCTTTAATTCTCTGAACGGCTTCATACCCATCCATCACAGGCATACGCATATCCATCCAGATCAGATGAGGTTCAAAATCTTTCCATTTTTTTACTGCCTGCTCGCCGTTTTCTGCTTCCTGCACTTCAAATCCGAGCGGCTTTAACATGGCTATCATAAGTTTCCGGTTATCGGGTCGGTCGTCTGCAACCAGAATACGATAAACCGGCTGCCCTGATTCCAGAGCAATAATCCGGTGGACCAAGTGTCCGGTTTCAATATCTGCACCACTGGCAATATTGCCCCGGATGTCAAAATAAAACGTCGTACCTTTCCCCAGTGTACTTTCAGCCTTCAGATCACCGCCCATCAGTTGCACGAACTTCCGACTGATGGGCAGCCCCAGCCCTGTTCCTTCCATAGATTTCCGCCCGGTTTCAGTCTGAACAAAGGCATCAAAAAGATGATCCATTTCATATGGAGCAATTCCCGGCCCGGTATCTTTCACTCTGAAAAAAAGGCGAACGGCCTGTAAATTCGCCATCTTATCCATAAATGAATTATATTCACACCGAACCGTGATTGCAACTCTGCCGTCTGTTGTAAATTTTATGGCATTACCGATCAGATTGATCAAAATCTGTCTGAGTTTTGGAGCATCAGCATGAATATGGCGGGGAATATCCGCATCTTTTTCAACCATCAGATTCAAGCCCTTTTCCCCAGCTCTCATGCAAAAGATATCTTCTACATCCCGCAAAAGATCTTTTATATCAAAATCTGTTTCATTGAGTACCGTCCGTCCTGCTTCTATCTTGGAAAAATCCAGGACATCATTAATCAGACTGAGCAGATGTTCTCCGCTTCGGACGATAATATTCAGATGCTCCTGTTGATCGCCTTTCAGGTTTTCACAATGGGACAGGAGGTTGGAAAAACCGATTACGGCATTCAAGGGGGTTCGGAGTTCATGGCTCATATTGGCTAAAAATGCGCTCTTGGCCTGATTGGCGGCCTCGGCAGATTCTTTGGCAATCTCCATTTTTTCGGCATTTTTTCGGTATTCCAGGCTGGATTGGAGTTTACCGATCATGGCGTTGAAGGCTTCTTCCAGCAGTTTCAGCTCATGTCGCCCGGATGTGCCTGTGTCGATACTGGCATTGTCCAGGCTGTCCAGATCAATCCGTGTCACCGCATTCGTCAATCGAGACAAAGGGCGGCTCAACAGAAGCCGAATCGTCCGATGAAAAATAATCCACAGTATGGCTGTCTTGAACACAGCGGTCAGGACGATCATCAAAAATCCGCCCTTGACCTTTTGCAACACAATGGACACGCTGGAATAGACCACTGCCTCTCCGACTGTGTCCGTCCCCGTCATATGCTTGAATTTTATGGAAAACACATGCCAGAACAGGTCTGAAAAAATATTCGTATCAATCTCCGAGTCCATAATTTCACCGCTTTTTGTCAGAATATTGCCTCCCGGCTGTCCGATCACCTTAACGCCTGCAATATCCGGAAACTGCACCATTCCTTTTACCAGAAATTGTAATTCTTCAATATCCATTTCCCACAGAGAATAGGCCAGGCGTTTTTCAAATACGTCTTCAAACACCTTCAGTTGTCGGGCAATGTCGTTTTTGACATGATAATATTCTCTTACCATCTGGCCTGCCGTCACAATTATGGCGATCCCGATATAGATTGAAAAGACTGTTTTCAGCAGCCGGTTTGCGATGGAATAGCGGATTCGGGGTAAAAACCGTTCATCTGTCTCGTTTTTTATCATATCCTGCCAGGTTCCATCTATCGGGCATACTCAAAAAATCGTTTTTTAAATGCCGCAGATTCTCTGACCGTCTCGATTTCATCCCAGATTTTTCGGGAAAGTTTAGGATGTTCTTTCACAAATCGATGTGAAAGTAATAGGTAATAAGGTTTGTTCTGAACAGTTTTTTTCATTTTGGCTACATTCTTGAATTTTTCAGGATTCAATGCCAGAAAGGCATCTGCCATGGTTTCCAGTTCCGCAACTGCCGCAACCCTGCCTTTTAAAAGTTTCATCATGCTGTGGGAAGTGCGTTTTCCTTCATCAACAGTGACACCCTTCTTTTTCAGGGTATCGATAACCGCATAACCGATAGTCGCGGCGATGGGACCGTTCAGGTTTTCAAATGCCGATCCATCCCATGTAAGTGGAGAATCTTTCAACTTATAAAGCGTATAAGACATATCCAGAATTCTTTTTGCAGGATCAGCTTTTCCGTCTTTTGTGGGATACACACCTATCTGGGTACGTTTTTCTTTGAAACTGGCATGAAATATCCCATCTGCTTCATTGTTTTCCAGAAACATCAGCCCTCTTTTCCAGGGTATCCGCTTAAATTTAATTTGAATATCAAGGTGTTGTGCCACCATCATCAGCATTTCGATTGTGGTACCAGGCTTTTTCAGGTCGATACCAGTACCTTTCCCCATTATAAACGGCGGATTCGAGGATACGGCATAAACAATGGTAACTGTTACGGGTGTCTCATTCGCTGCCGCAACCGGGATGCAGATGAACATAGTCAGAAATACCATACAGACAATTCGAGTCGTTCGGTTTTTCATTTTATTCTCCTTGTTCCTTATTGATTCCAATAACTGATGACCGCATATGTTATCAAATATTTTTACATAAAAGCCAGCAGGAATGTAGCAGATTAGCAAAATTATTTCACTGTTACAACCTCTGTATGCCCGATGGAAAAAAATGAGATGAAAAAAATGAGATAAAAAAAACGACTCACTTTGACCGTATCTGTCAAACCCGTGTGCTAAAAAATATTTAACAATGAACGATTTAACAGAGAAAGGAGACATCATGATCAAGCATCTTTCTTCCGCAAGTTATCAGGATAATTTTGAATATCATGGAAGTACGAGCATTGTGCAGACCAGAAAACGCGGAAATACTATGATCTGGAAAAAATGGATTCTTTTTGACAGTGTCAGGGAAGCTAAAGATTTTTTCAATGATCGATGTGAAACAGAGAGAGCATATGTTTAGCAAAATCATTGTTTATATGGCAGATTGTGTTTTCATGATCTTTGTCTTGATATCATCAATCCTTTTTACACTCATTACAGGGGTCAGGTAATCCCTTTGACAGGTATTTGTCCAGGAGAGCGAAGTACCTGTACATAATTTTATGACATTTCATCCGCATACTCATGCATACACACAGCCCGGAGATGAATCCTGCTGCTGAATTTTTCAAACCGGGTAAACCCGACTGCAACAGCGCCCTTCAGGGTACTTTGGATGACTCAGCCGGGAAATTTATCTCCCGGCAGTTGCGTTGATCATGGTCAATATTTTTAAAAATGGAATGTGGTCAAAAAAATGATCATAGCCCCAAATTACCCATCCGTCTGATCTGGAATTTGAATAGCCATATGTTTGGCTGCCAGTTTTGTATAGATATCTGCCGGTGTTTTCAGAAATTCTCCGATTTCAGGCCCCAGTTCTTTTTTGAGTACGGCAGGCGCACCTGCTACCAATTGACAAGGGCCGACAATCTGCCCTTCCTTGACCACTGCCCCAGCGGCTACAACAGACCCGGTCTTTATCACCGCATCGTTCAATACAACTGCACCTATTCCTATCAGACAATTCTTTTCCACAGTACATCCGTGAACAACTGCATTATGCCCGACAGTTACGTTTTCATCTATTGACGCTGGTTTTCCCTCATCTGTATGGATTGTGCAATTATCCTGGATGTTGCTATTTTTTCCCACATGTATAGGTGCTTCGTCAGCTCGTAATACCGAGCCATACCATATGCTTGCGCCATCATCAATGGTTACGTCTCCGATCACGGTAGCATTGTGTGCTATGAATACATTTGAACCAATTGTTGGTTTTTTCCCTTGAAATGCAAGTAACATGATTTTCTCCTTTGATATTTGATTAAAATCCTATAATCAAAAAATATTCTTACAGCTCATTCTGTGGGCAGCAATGAGCATTCATAATATCTTTAAAATGTGTAAGTGTTTTCTCAGCTCCCCTGTAATCATACTGGCTGATCTGCTTTTCCATCTGCAGGATATCTTCATGATGCCCCAGCCGGGTCTTGAACGATGCCAGGCAGGTTTCTGCCTTTGGGTTGTGCTGTTCTATATAATCATTTAATTCGGACAGCATGGAAGAAATACTGAGCCACTCTTCTCTGTTCAGGTCTGTTCTGAAATTATCTGCTTTTACCGAAACAGGTTCATCTTTTTTATCAAGCGAACGAATCGATTTTATCAACACGGACAAGCATGTCTCATATTTGTGCAGACTTTGATTTATATATGAATCCTTTTTTCGATGAAGAGATTTATTCAGATCCGATACCGCCTTGAAAACGTCGCTGGCCGATATGATAGAAGTCACGCCTTTCAAATTATGAGTAATTAAAACAGCCTTTTTTATATCATGCTTTTCTACGGCCCTGCGGATTTGCTCTGCCGAATCATAATATTGCTGGGCAAACTCTTTTAGAAGTTTATAAAAAAGCTTGCGGTTGCCTCCAAGTCTTTTCATACCAATTTCAACGTTGATACCCGGCAGATTTGCAGGCAGATCTTTGTTACCAGTCTCGATTACACTCGGTAATTCGGTAGATTTGTTTTTTACATCCTCTGGATTACAAGATTTGATAAAAGGCATTAATACTTTGCATAAGCGATTGAAATCGATGGGTTTAGTTATGTAGTCGTTCATACCTGCATCAAGGCTTTTTTTTCGGTATTCCCGCGTGGCATGGGCAGTCAGAGCGATAATGGGGATATTGGCATATTTTTTTCCTGCTTCCCCCTTTCTTATCCTCTCTGTGGCTTCCAGACCATCCATATTCGACATTTCAATATCCATCAACACCAGATCGAAGGTATCATTGTCCAGTGCATCATTGCCTGGTGTATCGTTGCCCAGCATGTCAAGAGCCTGTTTCCCATCCTTTGCTTCAACAACCCTGATTCCGATCTTAGAAAGATAAGTCTTTGCAACGCGAATATTCATAGGATTATCTTCAACCAGCAATATTCTGGCATTCGAATAAAAATACAATGGTGTATCAGCCAGACATTCAGCTTCCTGTGCAAGCACTATAGCAGGATTTCCAGGTTTCAAAACGATTCGGAAAAAAAAAGTTGACCCATAGCCAGGTTCGCTCTCGACCCATATATTGCCTTCCATCAGTTCTATCAGATATCTGCTGATAGAAAGCCCCAGACCTGAACCTTTGTCACTGCGCGCTGTCGAATCATCTGGATGGCTGAAACTTTCGAAAATTTTTTCATGTTTTTCTTTTGGAATTCCCTGCCCGGTATCTCGTATAGAAAACAGCATGAAATTCGGATTCATGCTTTTTTGTACCCAATCTGGAAGCGATAGATCATATATATGCTCAGGCCCTGATACATTGAGAATAATTTCTCCTTTATTTGTAAATTTGATAGCATTCTCAATGAGTTGTAATAAAATATACATAATCCTTGCTGCATCACCCTCAAGATATCTGGGTGCACTCTCATTTCGTCTGACATTCAGCGATACCCCTTTTTTTTCGGCATCTTTGTGGAATCGTTCCAGAACAGATCTCAGGATTTTGTCCAGATCAAAATCTATTATCTCAAGTTCTACATTTCCATCCTCTATTTTTGAAAAATCCAGAATATCATCTATGATTTCAAGAAGATTACCTGCCGAATCCATGACAGCAAGAAGGTTTTCCTTCTGCTGTCTGTCAAGTTTTGTCCTCAACGTCATATCAGTCATGCCGAAGATGGTATTTATGGGAGTTCGGATTTCATGGTTCATCCTGGCCAGAAATTCGGTTTTTGCCTGGCTGGCGGCTTCAACTTTTTCGAGCCGTTCATGTTTTTTGTTCAGTTTTTCAGCCAAGTTGATTTTTTTATTTTTCTTATGGGTATAATTATATAATATTGTGATAAAAAATGCTGATATAGCTACAACTATCGAATAACTCATGGAAAACACAATACCTTGGAACACATAAAACGCCGTGGCTGAAAACAGATAAGCTGAAAATATTAAAAAGAAGCAAAAAAATCGTGATATCGGAGTAACGAAAAAATTGAGAGCCAGGCATACTAAAAATATTAATATCACTCCAAATAATGATTCTTCTGTCAGAGAAGCAGATATCAGAGGATTTTTTTCAAAAAAAGAATTGATGGTTTCAGCTATGATCTCAGGCTCACTTACAACACCTGCTGGCGTATCAAACCGATTATGTGCAGCAAGGGATGTATCGTTGATTATGACGAATTTACCCTGTACCTGTTTTTTCAATTTTTCCAGTTGTTGTCCATCGAATCGATCTGTATCGATAAATTCGTAAGCTTCGATACTTTTTATTCCATTGGTGAAGTCTATCCTGAAATCATAATTTCGATCCAGGCTGATTTTGAAATTTTTGATAAATAGCATATGTCTGTTCAATCGGGGTGCTTTTTCCGCATATTCGGAAAGAGCGGATACTGCTAAAGGCCAGCCATCTTTTTTCTGGATCAGGTCTGGAAAAATTTGCAATTTATCAATGAAATTGTCCAAATTTTTATTTTCAGATACATGGAGATAACCACTTTCAGCATTTTTCAAAAGATCGGAAATGGGATAAGCAATTCGTGTAAACCTGTTTTGAGAATCGAATATGGCATGGGATTCAAGTACGACGTTTCCAGCATCTTTTATGGCTTCTGCAAGAACAGCATCTTCACCGAATGTATCAGAAAAGTTTATTGGCATGGCAAGCACTATCACCCTGGCTCCAAGGCTTTTGATAACAGTGATTATTTTTGCAAGATCAGAGCGTCTCAGGGGTGATGTGCCATATTTTTCATAAAAGGATTCATTGATATTTGCTATGACTGCCTTTTTTTCGACAGAATCATGCGTTCGAAGATTTTTGAAACTCAAACGCAGATAATGGCGAATCGACAAAGTCTTGTTTTCAGCAAAAGAAAGGATTTCATAGTATTGTGCCGGTACGGATAAAAAAAACAGGAGAACGATTATAAGTATGTCATAACGATTTTTAAAATATTTCATTACTTTATATTTTCAAACCTTAAATAATTGTACAGATTGTAATATAGATCCCGTTTACCAGAGTTCAATAATACGATAGCTCATCCATTAGGGCCGTGGATGAAATAACTTCCACAACCTTGCTTGCCTGTAATCTGTTTTCTGCGTTGCATCGATGGGTACAGACAATAAGTATTCACCCATCAATACGCCGTAAAACAGCTCCAAATTCGGCGCAATTTTATGGAATTAATTTCATCCACGACCCTTAAGCAGTCAAAAACGATATCGGTAGCATGAACGGATGGATAAAACAAGAATTTATCGAAGAGAGTTTTTGCAGCCGGGTTTAAGCGGCTGCGGCTGTGAATAATTTGGCTAGAAGATTTATTTTCGGGCTGTGCTTTATGTGTGAGTGATGTGAAATATTACAAAGTTTATATGTCTTATGGTAATTTTTTTTACAGCATGTCTGTTTGAATAATACAGAGATCGTAGCTGTCGGTATTTTCAAGGTTTAAGGACTCTTCCTTTACAAACGAAGAAGTTTTGCCCTGATCCAGATTTAAAATGGAATCTTTCTTCCTCAAGGTTGCCTTCCCTTTTACAACGGTAAGATGTGCCACAGAACCGCTGAATGGAAATTCCATGCCTGATTTGGGGTACAACACTAATTTTGAGACGCAATATGTACCGTTTTTTTCCAGTACTGTCCTTGTTCCCCAAGGGTGATAAACAGTTTTGTGTTTTACGTGTTCCTGCCTGCCGTCTTCTTTTAAAGCTTCGACTATAAATTTGACATCTCTGCTTTTTTCCATTTCTGACACGAACACGGCATCCGGGGTTTCGACAACTACCATATTTTCCATATGATTGGTGGCAATCAAGCATCCGTAGCTCATGATAAAACTGTTTTTTGTATTTTTTTCAATGACATTACCGTCGATGACATTGCCATTTTCATCTTTTTCAAGAAAATCATAAAGAGATTTCCAAGACCCGATATCGCTCCATCCGAAATCAGATGGTAAAACAGCGCCCTTGTCCGTATTTTCCATTATTGCATAATCAATAGATATATTAGGCAGTTTTTCATAACCATCATCATGTGTACCAGATGAAGCAATGAAGTCTTCCATCTGCCTGACAAGATCCGGCACATGGGTATCAAATTCTTCTTTCATAACAGATGCCTTGAAACAGAACATCCCGCTGTTCCAGAAAAAATTTCCGGCTTTTATAAATTCCTGCGCGGTTTTCTTGTCCGGTTTTTCCCGAAACCGCTTTATGGCCATTGCGTTGTCGGCAATCAAGCCCGCTCCTTCGATATAGCCGTATCCGGTTTCAGGATAATGAGGAGTGATTCCAAAAGTAAGAATATGCCCTTGCTGTGCAAGAATTGCGGCTTCTTCGACTTTCTTACAGAATGTATCCATGTCTTTTATTACATGGTCAGCCGGAAACACGCATATGAGTGCATCCTTATCTTCCGCAAGGATATGCAGGAGCGCAAGCAAAATGGCCGGGGCAGTGTTTCTGCCGCAGGGTTCGACAATTATTTTATTCTCTGCTGATATCCCGACTTCATCCATGTGCCTGGCTATTTCATGAAAATGATGACGACCGCAGACCACTCTTATATTTTCCGTTATAGTCATCGGCGCTATACGCTTGACAGTACTCTGCATAAGGGAATCATCACCTATGAATTTGATGAGCTGTTTGGGATATAATTCCCGCGATACCGGCCATAGGCGTGTCCCGGTTCCGCCGGCCAGAAGCACCGGATATAAATGTTTTTTCAGGTCAGACATTAATTTTTCCTCTTGCTTATCCACAGAATTATGAAAATTTCAGTTCAACAATGTGGTTTCCATCCAGTTTTCGGTTAATATGAAAAAAATATATTGTACGCCTGCTCTATGGTATAAATATGAAAAAAAATCAAACGCAATTTGACGGATCATTTTTTGTTGACACATGTTTTTTCCCGTGTTATCAATAACATATTTTAATTTCATCAGCAAGATAAAAAAAAGCTCTGAGCAAGGGAGGTTGGACAGTCACCCACGATCCATATATGCTGAATACCGATCCGAAACTTGCCGTTGATTTGGGTGCAGAACGTGTGATTGCGGCTGAAAAAGGCACAGAGAAAATAGCGGTTGAGATAAAAAGTTTTCTACGTGCATCTCAGGTCGCTGACCTGGAAGATGCAATTGGCCAATATAGCATTTATAAACTTTTTATTCAGCAGCAAGATCCTGAGAGAACTCTATATTTAGCCGTTCCTACTTATGCCTTTGAGAATATTTTATCTCGACAGGTCGGACGAGTGACTATTCAGACTCTCAAGATCAATGTCATTGTTTATTCATTATTACCAGAGGAGCCTTTACAATGGAAAAATCCAGAAAGTTTTACCAACAATGCATTAAAAAATTACTATCAGAGTATGAATCTTTAAAAACGGAAGATTCGCATATTGAGCTGATTTTCGATGATGAACGGATGCAATATATGGTAGTATGGGTTGGGTGGCAGAGCCAAAGACGGATTCATCAGTGTGCGATACATATTTCTATTCGTGACGATCAGGTTGTGATTAAATTGAATGATACTGAAGAATTGATTGATGAAGAATTGATTAAAATGGGAATTTCAAAAGACAACATATATTTGGAAATCATTCCTCCTGAAGTTCTTTTATATGCTTAAATTGAATCTGCATAACTCTGGTATAGTAAGCTCAAAAGCTTCAGAAGCCAAGAAGATTCTCTGAGGAGCAGAAAGGAGTTGCATAATATGGCATTCAGCAATTTT
>JAUCGE010000086.1 GCA_030377965.1 Desulfobacterales bacterium HSG16 | reverse complement strand
AAACGTTAAGACAGGACTGGATATGTGCCTTTGCAAAAATTTTATCGCGTTGTAGGGTGGGCATGTTTTTTATGCCCACCTGCAAAATAGCAGATATGAATGTTTCAGAATTTATGCACAGGTATCTATATTAAAATGCAAAATATGTCAAAAAATGAAGTCTTTTATCGATTCTGCAAAATCTTCGCGATTTTACTATGCCTCTCATCTATTATCGCCACAGGGATTTATTTCCACAGAAAATCTCCCAGCAATGACAACAGTAACAAGGCCAGGATTGAAGAACTGAAAGCAAAGCTCACAAAAATAAAGAATCTCAGGGAAAAATTAAGCGGCGAACAGGAACAGCTTGGAGAAAAAAAGGAAGATTTCATAGATAAAATAGATGAAATAAAGGAAGAAATAAAGGAAGAACTGAATGCAGCAAAAAATCCGAAACGTTTGGATAACAGGTTCGATAATCTTCAGGAGTACGATGCTTTTCTTCAGGAAATAGACCGGCGCCTCAAAGAGCTTGAGCATCTCCCGGATAATTTTTTGAGTATTGAGCGTCATTTTGATGCCAATATTGAAATGCTGGGCCTGAAATCCGAAGCAGACTTTGATAAATTGAAGAATCAAATGACTAAATTTATAAGCGAGAACAGCTATAATCCAAATAAAATCATGATTGATAAAACAAAAATTCATTTTAAATCAAAAGAAGAATTATTAAAAGAAATAGAATTAAGTCGAAAAAAACAAAGAAAAGGTTACTCTAATTATACAAAAAACAAGCAGATATGGGATGAGACGTGCCAGGCAATATTCTTTAGAACAAGTCAACTTACGGAATTATCTCCAAAAGCTGCGAAATGTTCATTAAGAATCAAAGATACCCTCGATTTTAGAAAAGTCACTAAGCTTCGGCCATTGGCTGCAAAGGCATTGATCGAATGGGATGGAGATGAAATCAATTTTGACAGCCTTAAATCAATATCCCGTTCGACTGCAAGATATCTGGCTCAATGGAAAGGAGGCTCCAAAAGGACGCGCCTCAAACTAAATGGTCTGACTAGCATAACCCCCCAGATTGCACAATATCTGGCTAAGTCCAAAGCGGCCCATCTCGAACTCAACGGACTTAAATCTCTTTCCCGTGACGCGGCAAAATATCTTTCCCAGGGTGCTTATCATCATCTTTCTCTTGAGGGGCTTAAAAGCTTGAAATCGGGAGCAGGTGTGTACTTAGCAAATTATAAGGGGACATTATACGTATCTTACAAAATAGAGCAGAGAATATATGGTATAAAATACCTGAATAAGTGAAATCAGCCAGCGTCTTCTCCTTGACATCTGAAACCAACCATATATAAAATTCCATTTTACCGTCAATGGCAATCTTGTGATTGCTGAAAACAAAGCTTAAATCCGAGCGTCTGTAACCAATATTTTTTCTGTCACCTTACTTATCCTTTAACCCTTATTTTATGTTGCTGTAACGGATAAAGGTGTAGAACATGCACCCTTTACCGCCTAGAATACGGATACAATCCTGCGTAATATCGGGTATATTATTTTCTATAACAGCCTTTAAATCTGTTGACAGGAAATTTTATATCTGTTTCTGTATTCAGCGATTATATGCTGGAAAATTCAATTTCGCTTACTGAAAAAGAAGGAGAATATCGTATGAAACGAGTGTTTATTGCTGTCATGACAATCATGATGTGTCTTGGTTCTGTACACTCAAGCCATGCAGGCGAGACGATTCGCCTGACAAATGGAGAGTGGCCTCCCTATATGTCGGAAACATTGCAATATGGAGGGACTGCTTCCCGAATCGTCACAGAAGCATTTGCCCTGGAAGGCGTGACAGTTCAATATGGATGGTTTCCCTGGAAACGAGGCTTCATATATGCCCAAAAAGGAAAGTGGGATGGGTCGATAGGATGGAAAAAAACAGAGGATCGAAAAAAATTCTTTCATTTCAGCAAACCGCTGTTTGAAGGCAAGACAGTTTTTTTCCACCTGAAGAGCTTTGATTTTGACTGGAATACCATTGACGATCTGAAAATCTTCAGGATAGGAGGTACATTGGGATATGGAGGATATGGTGAGGCGTTTGCACAAGCTGAAAAAGATAAATTGATCAACGTCGAACGGATTCCGAGGGACGAACAGAATTTTCGCAAATTACTTTTCAAGCGCATTATGTTGTTCCCGCTTGATCTGAATGTGGGATATGCCATTTTGAACCAACACTTTGCACCAGATGAAATCGAAAAGATTACATATCATTCGAAACCGCTTGTCTCGAATTTGTATCATCTGATTTTGTCAAAAAAGGTGGAACGAAATGGCCGAATGATGGAGCTTTTCAGTGAGGGATTAAAGCAATTGAAGGCAAGCGGAAAGTATGATCAATTTCTTGAAGAATCAAAAAGCGGTGATTATAGCAAAAATTAAGGAGCGTGTTTGGATAAATGAAGGAAAAGGGTTTTACTGAGTAAATCGCCGGGCATTTGGCTATTGCCCGGCATTTGCTTATTGCCGGGCAGTACAGTGAAAATCCACATGCCGATGTCCACAAACCATACAGTGTACCTGCACGTCCTTTTTCCTTCGGCTGAACAGATGGACAGGTATCATATATTTCTCCCCGCATCCTGTGCAAACCAGTTTCAGCGGACTTTTCACACCGCAATTCTGACAGAAATTGGAGTGAATGATTTCCGATCCGCAGGCAATGCAATGAACCATATTCTCTTTTTTCAGAAACTCCACTTTTTCCTTTTCACGTATCTGAGACAGAGTCTTCATAGATTCGGCAAGCAGTTTTTCCGACTCACGAAACCGGTTTTGCAATAATTCAGTCTCCTTTTCAATATCTGAATATCGCTGCTGAAACTGATCGTCATCGGCATTTACATCCAGTCTCTTTTGTTTGGGCAGCAAGGATTCATAGTCTGTTTTATATCGTAAAAAATTGTCTATCTGTTTTTTTATAAAATCTGTCAATGGTGCGTGTTCTTCGCCAAATTCATATTCCATGACCGCAGATACTTTTTGTACCAGACTTTCTGCCTGATGCTCCTGTCTGCCGATTTTTTCAAGTGCGTCTTTCGATTTTTTCACCTGTTTTTTCTTTAAATCTTCTGTTTTCTCTTTCTCTTTTGCAAATTTTTTATTTTCTTTTTCTTCCTCCATCCGCTTTTCATCTTTGCGTTTTTTCTCTTCCCTGTATTCTTTGCGTTTATCCGACCATGTAGTGTAAGTGATGGTAACAAAGGCAGCTGCTGAAACGATCAGTGCCAGGAACATATATGTCTTGATTTCTCCACCATATACGCCATTGACGACTATTACAAGGGTAAAAAGAGCCAGCGGTAATATCCGGGTGACAGCAAAAATTCTTCCCCAGAAACGGCTTACATGAAGAATGAGAAGGGGCAGAGAAATTCCTGCTGAGATTGCAAGAGAAAGATATGTATTCAGATCCTGGCCAAGGTGAAGGATTGTAAAAATGAGAAAAAACAGGGAATATGTCAGTGCCAGCAGCAGAAAATGACCCCACCGGAAGTTATCATGACGACCCGGCTGAATCAGGTCGTTAAGATAGATAAAACCCAGGCCGAAAAGAAATACAGCCACTCCTGCAAGCCTCAAAAAAAGGATCACCCTGCCAACAGGACTCATGGCTCCGGGAAGCTCCACCATTATTTCCCGATTTGTTATCAGATTTTTGAATTCCCAGGTAAGATGCCCTTTTCCGATTTTTGTCGGCTGAAGTGCATTGACAGGAATGAATTCGTCATTCAACCCTTCCAGCGTCATATCCAGCTTCAGATGTCCGGCCCTGCCCGATCCGGGTCCCTGATAAATATACCTGTCATATCCCTGAGCAGTATAAGTCACTTTTGCGGTCAGAAGTTTAGAATCAGGCAGTTCGCCGATCCACGTAATGCCGCGCAGGTTATAGATCACATTTTTAGGTTCATGAAATTTATCCGATGAATCCAGAAGCTGCAACGATATGTCCGATGCCTGGGCAGTCTGTCTGGGAAAGGGAAAATGAAGCCTGGCTCGTGTATTCATTGGATCAGCATTTTTGAACACATACCGGCCCTTGAAAAAAGCATTGAACTGAGTATAAACTTTCATCTGCCTGATGAAGTTGCTGGCCTTCAACTGAATCATAATATCGGCTGAAACTGTTTCAGGTATCTGGGCAGGAATTGTTTCGATTTTCTCTTTAACACGGGACACTTTATACGAGGCTTCATCTTTGACATATCCCTGTTCGAGTGTTTTTCGCTTTCCGCCAGATTTTTCGACAAACGAAAGAAAAGCCGGTACGATAAAGGCTGCCAGCACCCCTATAATAGCCACTACAATCAACAATTCGATCAAGGTAAAGCCATTTTTTCTCATTGGTTATCCCGTTTTGCTAACTTCCACAGTTAAAATTACAGCCCCTTCAACTTCTGCCCCAGAACATTTTTGGAAACAGCCCCCGAAAGTTGCTTGATCAAACTTCCGTCTTTGAAAAACATGCAGCGGGACACACTGCGAATATTGAAAAAGGATTACATGATTACAAAAAGGAAATCCTGCATCCTTGTAATCAGGGTTCAAAGCTTTCATTGTTCGTTATGACCATCAGGCCATAAGAGTTTATGAAAACGATAGAAAAATCACTTGCGCGCTTTTTTCATCATGTTTTCGTTCGACCCGCCAGGGCAATCCGTTTATCCGTCGATTTTGCACTATCTGTTTTCACACAGCGGATAAGCTCCTGTAAATCGATGATCAGCGCTACTGTGCCGCCTCCCATTACCGTGGCTCCTGATATTCCCTCAGCTTGACGATAGAGCGGATCGAGAGGTTTGATGACGGTCTGTATGTTTCCGAGAATCTCATCAACTACGACACCGATTCGATAATGTCCGGCCTGAATGACAGCCATATGTTCAACTGATCGGTTACCGTTTGGAATTTTGAAAAAATCGCGAATTTTGATGAAAGGAATGAGTTCTCCTTTTAACCGAACCATATTTCGAGTATCGGATTTATCCTGCTCCAGTCTTTTCAGCTCTTCACACATCTCAACCTGGGATACCGGAATGATGAAATTCCTTCCATTTACCTTTACATGCAGGCCTTCGATAATGGCCAGAGTGAGAGGCATGGATAAATGGAAGGAGGTACCTATGCCCTGGTCGCTATCGATTTTGATGATTCCGCCCAGGGCATTTATTTCCTGTTTTACCACGTCCAGTCCCACCCCTCGTCCTGAGACACCGGTTACTTCTGGAGCAGTGGAAAAACCGGGCATGAAAATCAGGTCATGGATTTCCGCCTGGGCCAGGTCATCACTTTCTATAACCAGTTTTTTTTTCAATGCTTTGGCTCTAACCGATGCTGTATCTATCCCCATCCCGTCATCGGCCACTGTGATGTGTACCCTGGCACCATGATGAGCGGCCGTGAGCTTGATGGTACCTTTTGGAGTTTTGTCGTTTCTTATCCGTTCTTCTGGAGATCGAAGTCCATGATCAATGCTGTTTCTGATCAGGTGTACCAGTGGATCATGCAATCTTTCCAGGATTGTCTTATCCAGTTCAGTTTTACCGCCTTCGATCACAAGATCGACATCTTTTCCCAGTTCAAGCGACAAATCACGGACCATTCGTCTGAATCTGCCGAAAAGGGTGTCCACCGGTAACATACGCATATCAAGTGCAAACTTCCGCAGTTCACCAGTCAGCCGTTCCATTTGTTTGACAGGTTGCGTAAATATCGTGTCTTCATTATCTTCCGCCAAATGGCTCATATGAGCCTGGGTTACGACCATTTCTCCCACGAGGTTGATCAGTTTGTCCAGCTTGTTGGATGAGATACGCATGTTTTCAGCATTATCTGCGAGTTTGCGTTTCTTGAGAAATTTTTGTTCCATAAGTGCTGATTCAACATCCGTCTTTGATACATCTCCGGATTCAACAAGCATTTCCCCCACTGGCTTCTGCTGTTTAAGTGCTTCCTTGATGTTTGCAGCGCTTATGTCTCCTCGGTCAACCAGAATTTCACCCAGGCGAGGATGGGAGGTGTTTTCCTTGTCCGATTCGTTTTCAAGGATTTGAATTCTGATATCGCTTCCTTTTTCCACAAAAACGAATACATCTTCCACTGCATCAATGCCCACAGCGGTTGTAAGAATAATATCCCATGAAAAGAAAAGGTTACATGGTTCCAGCCCTTCAAGTGTCGGGATGGTTCCAGTGTGTGTCATCAACTCGCACTGGCCCAGATCACGAAGTTCGTCTAAAATCCGTGCCGGGTCCATTCCAGACATCATAATATCCGATTGTGGACTAAACCGGATTCGATAAACGATTTCTTCGTCCTGAGCGGCGGGTGTATCTAACTCAATACTCGATTCCGAAGAAGGGCCGTTATCTGTCTCATCCTGCTCTGGCAAAAGGCGATTCATTTTTGCTACGATATTGTCGCAAACGGTTGGATCGACATTATACCCGGTTTTATCAGCATCCAGCATGGCCTTGATCTGGTCTTTGACCATAAAAATCAAATCCACGAGTTCGCTGGTGACTGGAACGATGCCCTCCCGAACGTTGTCCAGTAGAGTCTCTGCATGGTGGGCAAACCCGGATATATCATCGAATCCGAACATTGCGCCGGACCCTTTGATAGTATGCATTGCACGGAACAGTTGATGGATAGACTCCTGGTCATTCGGATCTTGTTCCATATCCAGCAGGATATCTTCGATATTGTTCAGATGCTCATAGGCTTCCTGGCGAAATGTTTCAATATATTGAGATTCATGGCTCATATGAGTGACCCCGCACAAAGATTCGTATGCACAGCAGAAACCACTTTGTCTATATCAATGATGATCAGAAATTCTTCATTCTGTTTTCCGACACCCCGAATGAACTCCATATCGATATCTATGCCGATCTCGGGCGGCGGCCCTATCCGGGCAGCATCGAGCCTGACCACATCCCTTACACTGTCGGCCAGCATACCGATTTGCATTGATTCGTCTCCTACAGCGGTTTCTGCTATCACCAGCCACCCTTTCTTTTTATCTTCAAGGGTTTTGATACCGAAAAACAGGTTCAGATTGATCACCGCTATGACATTTCCCCGCACGTTGATCACTCCCGGCAGGTACTCTGGCATTCGAGGTACTTGGGTTATATGGGTATATTTTAACACTTCCCGCACTCTGGAAGCTTCCAGCGTAAAAATTTCTTTACTCAGCCTGAAAGTAAGGAATTCTTTGGATTCGGAAGATTGATTCATTACATGCTCCACATCAGTTGACAATTGAAAGATTCCTCATTCCTTACAGTGAGTGCATATCTGTATAATTTATCCCACAGACAGCCATCAATAATCTTCGAAATCATTGTCTTTCGAATCATGCATTGCAATCAATACTCCGCTTTTCTTTTTATCAGCTATGGACGCAGCAGCTTTTTTTTCTTGCCCGGCCTTGATTTTTTCAGTGCCTTCCGATGATTGACTGGCATCTCGTTCGAATGTTTCCATCGTCTCTTCATCTGTTTCAGAAACCTGTCTCATGTATTCTATGAACATTGTTTTTATTGTGGATTCGGGCATGGTTTCCATCAAGCCCATGAATAATTTATTCCCTTCGGTTATACTTTGTTCCGTACCCTCATGCATTTGGCGACGCATTCTTTCGGATATTTTAAAAAATGATGCCACCTTCAGAAGCCGTTCAGCCTGGGATGAAAAGTCCTGGCTTGAACTCGCCATCTCTTCAGTCGATGCAGCGTTTTGCTGGATGACCTGGTCCAGTTGCTGCATGCCCTTGTTCACTTCACTGATACCCTGGGCCTGTTCTGTACCCGATGTACTTATGTCTTGAACCAGTTCAGCGGTTTTTTGTATTCCCTCGACCATTTCTTTCAGGAGTTCACCTGTTTTCTCAGCAATTTCGAGGCTGGATACGGAAAGAGTGTTGATATCCTGAGCAGCGCTTCTGGTATTTTTAGCAAGATCCCGGACTTCTGCCGCCACTACAGCAAAGCCCTGTCCGTGTTCACCGGCCCGGGCAGCTTCGATAGCTGCATTCAGAGCCAGCATATTGGTCTGGCCGGAGATCTCTTCTATGATCATTATTTTTTCGGATATAGTCTTCATAGCAGCAACCGTCTCATTCACTGCCTGGCTGCCTTCCCGTGCATCTTGAGCTGCTTTTCCAGCAATTAAAGCGGTTTGCTTCGCGTTGTCAGCACTTTGGTTTACCATCGCACTCATTTGTTCCATGGAAGTGGATATCTCCTCAATCCCGGCAGACTGTTCGGATGTACCCTGGGAAATCTGGTCTGCACTGCCGCTCAATTGCTCACTGCCGGCAGCCACCTGTTCGGCAGCGCTCTGAACGTCAACGGCGAATCGGATGAGATTTTGGATCATAGTATTAAGATTTATCCGGATCTCGTTGAAGTCCCCCCTGTACTCCTCTTCAATAGGTTCCGGTATATCGCCCTTTGCAATTCTATTGATGGCTTGGGCTGCCATATCAATGGGAGTTCCAAAGGCATCAATCACATTGTTGAGGCCAATAAGGAGTTTACCCCAGCCTCCTTCGAAGTTTTCCGCATTGCCCCTGTTTGAAAGATCACCATTTTGAACAGAGTGAATCAGGAGTTCCATCTCATTTAAAACATCGCCTATGGTATTTTGCAGATTACGAAAGGCGGTTGCCAGAATTCCGATTTCGTCCTGCTGACAGATAGAAATCTCCCGGCTGAAATCACCTGCTGCAATCGCATTGGCGGTATCGACTATTTCGGTGACAGGACGAGTGATGGTTCGTGTCACAAACCACAGAAGAACAAGCGCTGCAAAAGCGCAGAGTAAACTGATCCAGACCGTTTTCACAGTATCTCGTTTCGCTTGTAAAAATTGAGCGTCTGCCGAGGCCGTGATATTTTCATAAGGCAGGTTGATATTGACTGACCAGGGAGTCTTCGTGCTGCCCACCTGCAGAGGCGTAAAAACCGCCAATTGTCCTTCATCATTCTCGGTCAAACTCGTTCCGTTTTTGACATACGCTAAATCATTCTCCCAATCTTTGTGTAGCACTTTGAAATGCTTTCCAGATAATTCCGGCCTGCCGGTTACAGCGGCTATCGTTCCATTGTGGCTCACTACGAGAATACGGCCGGAACCGTCATACAATTTCTCCACATCATCGACTACTTCTTGCAGACGGTCGAGCCGCATTGTAATTCCGACAATACCGTAGAATGTCTCACCAACAGTAATGGGTACCACCAGTGATGTGACAAGCGTCGGCTTTCCCTGCACGGTTTCGATATAAGGTTCGACAATATGTTCGTTTTTGGTTTTCATAGGCAATAGATAATAATCACCCGTTCCCTTTTCCTCATATCCAACCAGTGGTTTAAGCTCAATTATGCCATCCGCATTTCGATGCCAGTATGGAATGAATCTCCCAGTTTCATCATGCCCTTCATCACCCAGAAATCCACGATCCATTCCATCAAAAGCGTTCGGCTCCCATGCGGTGTAGACACCAACGAATTGTCGATTCTTGGCGATTATGATTTTCAGGAGACCGTTAATAGCGTCTCTGTCGAGTTCAAGGGCAAGTTCTTCGTCTTTGATGCCGGACAGCGTCTGGGACAGCGTACGTGCCGTTTCGAGTCCGACATCCAGCTTTGCCTTGATGTGGTTGACATGTTGTTTCGATAGGGAAGTAATGTAATTTTCCGCATTTTTAGCTGCTTCTTCTCGATCTATCTTTGCTCTGCTGATCGTGCCTGTGACGGTATAGGCTATAATCGCTCCTGCAGTCAGCAGCAGGCATAGTCCGGCCCAGAAAGTGATTTTCAGTTGCAAACTTTTCATTTTCATAGCATTTCACTTTATCATTATTAGCAAATCAGCGGTATAGGGGGCGGTGGTAATGTGCATGATTCACGGTGTCAGTTAAACTTTTTTTTGCCCCCCACACACTGCCATATTTTTATTTCCGCGATTTCATAGCTTTCTTCCAGAGACGTTTGAGTCCTTTTCTGTCGGTCTTTCCCAGCGTTGGCCAGAGGATGCTGTTGTCTGTAAAATAAGTCGGGTCATCAAGATGACACCGCTCAATCTCATCCGGGGTCAAATGTTCCATGATCGTTGTGATAACCGGTATGGTTCCTATTCCCCGCGTTACAACGTTGAGCTGGTATTCATCGCTTAACACGATATTGAGCCATTCCTCGGCGATTTGCTTTAATTTCGGTTTGTTTTCAAGCGTGTACCCGATCATGACGTTGTCAACCCAGAAAGTCGTGCCTTCTTTTGGTTCAGCCATTTTCCAGATTTCGCCCATTTCTTTCAGACCACCCAGAGAATCGCCCCATGACATTGCGAATGGAAGACCTTTCAAGTCTTTCGGAGTGTCCTGAATTTTCCACATTCCATGAGCGTTTGCAACGAGATATGCCAATTTTTTCTGAAATTCCGGAGTATTGAGCTTCTTGTAATTCGACATGTCTTTTGGAGAGAATCCCATTGCCAGAGCTGCATTGAATATATTTTCTTCGTATTGATATTCTCCGAGACTGTATTTGTCCTTGAACTGCGGCTCCCAAAAGATATTCCAACTCTCCGGCGCTTTTTTGAGTATCGTCGTGTTGTAGGCCAGTCCATAAGGCCCGCGTGCGACCGGAACAGCATACACTTTATCACCTTTGCTGCAATAGTCGGCCTTCTGTAATCCTGGATCAACATTCTTGTAGTTGGGGATATTTTCCAAGTTCAGCGGCAGGGCCAGTTTATGCTTGATCAGCTGGTAGCGTTCGTCCTTGGGAAGGTTGTGGGAGGGCGTGATGATGTCGGCCTTGCCATCGCGCAACATGGGGAAAATTTCGTCGGGTTCGTTGATATACTTGATATCCAACTTCAGATCAATGTCATACTTTTCCTTAACGAGTTTAATGAACTTTTGCTGAAACTCCGCCGACGCATACACTTCATAAGAAAAAATCCTCAATGTTTCCGCAGAAACCGAAGCAGCGTAAAACATCGAAAAAATCATGACGAGTACGAGCAGGAATGTGCATTGAATTGTCATCTGTCCTTTTTTCATGGTAATTTTCTCCTTTGCCAAGCGTTGATGAGTTATTGATTAAGCGTAATTGCCATACAATTGCCCTCATATTTTTACTTTCGCGCTTTCAGCGCTTTGTCCCAGAGCCGTTTGAGTCCTTTCAATCACTTTTTCCAATTGTTGGCCATAGGAAATTCCCATGTCATAATTTTCAACGTCTCAGCTGAAACCGGATTAGCGGAAAACATCGAAAAAACCATGTCAAACATGAGCAGAGATGCACATTGAATTGCCATAGATATTTTTTTCATGCTAATCTTTCTCCTGTCTTGAAATGTTGATGAGTTATAGAGAAAAAAACGTATCCAGAATCCATTTTTTTTGTGCTTATCATGGTATGAGATAGAATACAAGAAATATTTCACTCATTGGCTTCAAAATTTTTTGACCATTTATCCTCATCCCAAAATACCAACCAAGGCATTTTAATGCAGCCGTCAAATCTGGCATCAATACGGACAACCGAAAAACTGGGGACGAAGTTTATTGATCGCAGGACAAGTCTTTGAAAAAACGATCCTTTCATCCAATTTCTCAAAATTGTTACGCAACCATTCATTCCGTTTTTTTCTTGACTTATCATGAAACGGAATGATATTTTTATTGAAAATGAAATTTGGATATGATTGAGAGAACAGCTCTGTAAAGGACAAACGAGCAGATCGCTTCATGAAGGATACATGAAATGGAAAAAAATGAAACCGATTTTTACAAAGAAGACATCACGATAGATTATCTGAAAAGAAAGGATAGCCTGTTTGGGATTGTTTTAGATAGTATATTCAATGGCTTGTATATCGCCAGGCAAAATGGAGAAATCATATTCTGGAATGATGGTGCAATCGAGATCACAGGTTATTCTTTGGAAGAGGTCATGGGGGAAAAATGTTCCGACAACATTCTGGTTCACCAGGATGAAAATGGAAACAAATTATGCGGAACGAAAAATTGTCCAATATACAGAGTCTTCAATTACGGATTTGCCGATCCTGTAAAAGTCTATACGCTGCATAAAACCGGTAAAAGATTTCCTGCACTGACGCATATGGCTCCTGTAAAAAACAAACGCGGTGAGACTATAGCCGCTGTTGAAATCTTCAGGGACATCAGCAAAGAAGAAGAATTGAGATTGTTGCAGGAAAAATTCAACGATACAATAAAAAAATATGTGTCTAATGCCACTTATGATGAAGTCGTAAAAAAGATACAATCTCCCGGTGAGCATCATGAAGAGGCATGCGAAAGAGAGGTCACTGTTCTGTACCTCGACATTGCAGGATTTACAAAATTCTCGGAAATTCACACTCCAAGGGAAGTGATAAGAATGTTGAACGACATCTTCGGTCTTTGTGAAGTGATCACAAAAGAATATCATGGAGATATAGACAAGTTTATTGGAGATTGCGTCATGGCAACATTCATATCTCCGGATGACTCGATAAAAGCGGCGATAAAAATCCTGAAGGCTTTAGAACGCTATAACCGATTCGGCGAAGGAAAAGAAACGTCTATCCATGTACGAATTGGAATCAACACGGGAAAAGTTTTACAAGGAGAGATAGGGACAAAAGACAGGAAAGATTTGACTGTGATAGGAGATACAGTCAACACCGCATCTCGAATAGAGAGCGCCACGCCCCCTGACTCCATTTTCATATCCTCATCGACATATCAACGATTGAGCCTGGAAAACTCGAAGCTGTTTCGATTTCACAGTAAGATCGCAGTCAAAGGTAAGGCGGAGCCTATAATGATATTTAAAGTTGTCAACAACCCCTCGGCTGAAGACCGAGGGGCTTGCGGGTTCCCCCGCAGGCCCGGTTGATTAGCCTGAGCCAGTAAGACTGGCTACGTTATCCGGGAATATACAGGCACTCCGGGATGTTCCGCAAGTCCCGGACTCTGCGGTCAGTGGTTAAACATCGCTGAGGGCAAGGCGAAGTGCTGCTGACATACAAAACCCGGAATAACATTGGCGATGCGGATCAACTCCGAAAGGAGAAATACTTTATGTTAGTATTTGTTTTAAACAAAGACGGAAAATCTCTGATGCCTTGCAAACCACGGAAGGCGAGGATTTTATTAAAAGAAGGTAAGGCAAGAGTGATTCAGCACACACCTTTTACAATTCAATTACTTTACGGAAGTTCGGGTTATAAGCAACCTGTGACTCTGGGAATTGATGCGGGTTATGAGAATATCGGTTTCTCAGCAGTATCGGAAAAAACCGAACTGATCTCAGGAGAGGTGATGGCTGATATCGTTCTCCTGTCCAGCCTTCCTGTCTTGAGTATCAACTCGATTGGACTGATTTTAATCGCCTCACATATTCGCTCCAGATCGATTCCTGACGGTAAGATATTAGATTTGTTATAATATTTCAATCTTGGAACGCTGACCCCGGTCAGCGAAGCAAATTTGCTTATCGCCTTTTTATCTTTAGTTTCAATTCCAATCGCTCTGAAAAAATAATTTGAATCTTCCATTGTTACCTCATGGTTTATATTGATTTTTTAACAATCCAGATGACAATTAACACGATTGAATGTTTCAAGCAACACCATCGGACAGACACTTCGCAATTTCAGACGAGACAGGGAAATCTCTCAAGAAAAACTGGCATTGATGAGCGATCTTGACAGAACTTATATTTCTTTGCTTGAACGAGGGTTGAGGCAGCCTTCTCTTAAAACCATCCTGCAATTGTCAAAATCCCTTGATATATCTGCTGCAAAATTGGTTTCAGTTGTAGAGGAGATGCTCAATGAAAATCCTGAAAATTGAATATTTGATCCGAGCAGGAAGATTCGGGGAATCACAGGAGTTTGAAGAAATTATCGACGATGTCGAAAAGGCAATTTTATCAGTGACATGGCCTCCAGAAAGCAGCAGTTTCATACTTTATCCTGAAAAGAAAGCGAACGGAGTCGTCCCAATTAAAAAGAACTGCATGGAGTATCTTCAACAACAAGATTGGAAACTTGAACACCCTATGCCCATTGCATCGAGGAAAAAGCCCGGCAAGATAGATGCGGTAAAAAAGTTGGAGGATGACCGTTTTTTTGCTGTTGAATGGGAGACAGGAAATATTTCTTCAAGTCATAGAGCATTGAACAAGATCGCTGTGGGTCTGTTGGACGGTATCCTTGCCGGAGGCATATTGATCCTTCCACAAGGGGGATGTACCGGTTCCTGACAGATCAAGTTGGAAATTATCCGGAAATCGAACCATATTTTCCTCTATGGATCAGCCTTCCCATCAATGAGGGTGTGGTTGCTGTTATCGAAATAGAACATGACGGACTTTCACAAGATGTACCTCCGATCAAAAAAGGCACAAACGGCGGGGCGAAAAAATAAATGAATCATGCTGACTTTTTGATGATCATCATGAGCTCTTCTTTCTCGATGTTAAAGGTTGAAACCATTTTCGACATTTGTCTTGACTTTTCATGATACCATTTGATATCGTTTGTTAAATGGTAGTGAGAACATAGGGGGATCTTACATAAATCAAGGCTATTACGCCGTCAGGACTGATTATTATGACTTATAACGTATTATTGACAAAAGAGAATAAAAAATTTATTGCCCGTGTCTGCCAGTGGCCTGAAATCGTTGTTGAAGGTGACACTGAGAACGGGGTACTGGCAATGGCTCGGAGCGGACTTGAAAAACTGTTGTTCAGCGGACGAATTGTGCAAGTTGACATTGAACCTGAAGCTTCTGGACATAAATGGTCGAAATATGCGGGAATGTTCACAGATGATCCAGATTGGAAAGATTTTCAGGAATCGGTCAAGCAGTATCGTATGGATACAGACTCCGATGATACCGGAAAGTAAATGTTCATTCTCGACACCGATCATATATCTCTGTTTCAAAGAAATCATCCGGCTGTCGTTGCCAAAATTTTGAAAACATCTGCCGACAAGTTGGCAACAACCATCATAACCGCCGAAGAGCAGTTGAGAGGCAGATTGAACAGAGTCCGCAAAGCCAGAAATGACGAGGAGATCGTCAGAGCCTATAATAATTTGTCGGCGACGCTTCTTTATTTCAACTCAATTACAGTTATCGTTTTTGATGAGAAGCCCCAGGCAATTTTCAGGAAACTTCGAAAGCAGAAAATTCGTGTCGGCACGCAAGACTTGAGAATCGCTGCTATCGGCCTTGCCAATGATGCTACGATAGTGACTCGTAACAGAAAGGATTTTTCGTATCCTCTTTATATTTTATGGTAAATCTACACAAAAAGTTTTTGTAAGCTCAACGTTTTTCTATTCTATTAATCGGAGAGTGATTCAGGCTCTGCACGCATCCTGATTAATTCAGCAAGGGAC
>JAUCGE010000380.1 GCA_030377965.1 Desulfobacterales bacterium HSG16 | reverse complement strand
ACATTTTGTATTTTCAGCAAAGGGCAACCACAAGGGATTGCCCCTACGGATTGTTACATAATATATGATCTTATCTCCATCCTATATGGATGTCAAAAAACTTTTGGTGAGGTACTTAGTTTTCGAAAAGTGTAAACTAAAAAAATGAAGGGGGGATCAGATTTTTATTCTTTTGATTTTTTATATGAACGTGCGAGCCTGACGAGTGCTTCGGCCCAGGATGGTATGCCCAGAGCATGGATATGGGTATAAGTGGCGAGTACATTTTTATATAATGCCCCGTCTTTTTTATCAGTGATGCCTTTGCCCCGTTTCATAGCAAAAACCAGGCTGCTGTCCTTATCTCCTCGCCATGAAAGAACTTTGGAATAATGGAACTCATGGCCTTTAATTATTGTTCCGGGTTTGTAATAGGGATTTTCTTTGGCAACTTCTACGATGGTGTAACCATGTCCCTGGGGTTTTTGGGAAAAACCGAACACAATTGGCAAAATCCCGGTCATGGGAAATGATTTTTCATCAAGAACCAGTTTTTCTCCCAGGTACATCAATCCCCCGCATTCAGCGTAAACAGGCAGCCCATCTTCAGCAAGACGCTTTATCTCATTTCTGAATCCCAAATTTTCAGATAACTGCTTTGCATGGGTTTCAGGAAAGCCGCCGCCAATATAAAGAGCATCCAATTCTGGAAGGACATCATTTGCCAGTGGGCTGAAAAATGTGATTTTTGCACCTTTTGACTTCAGCGCATCTATATTTTCCGGATAATAAAACTGGAAGGATGAATCCCGGATAACTCCGATTATGGGTTTTTCGTTTTCTGGAATTTTGTTTTCTGGCGTTACCTGCTCATTTTTTATCGAGTCATCTTCATGATAATGTGTGAGAGTGATGCTCTCACGTTCATTTGAAACATCCTGATTGTCGTCAGCTTTACCCGAATCTTCCGCAATTCGTGCCAGCGCATCCAGATCTATGTTTTCAGATACCAGGGAAGCTGCACTGTCTATAGAGTCTTTTGCCCAATGATGTTCGGGAGTCGGCACAAGCCCCATGTGTCTTTCTGGAAATATCTGCTGATCCAGTTTGGGCAATGCACCGATTACGGGAATACCGCAATGGTGTTCGATGCTGTTTTTCAGTATATTTCTATGTCTCGGGCCTGCTACCCGGTTTAAGATAATGCCCTTGATGGCTGCGTCCGGGTCGAACATTGTGCATCCCATCACCACTGCTGCCATGGTTCGTGTGGTCTTGGTACAGTCCAGGCAGAGGATTATGGGTGCATGGAGAAGCTTTGCCAGTTCAGCAGTGCTGGTATCGCCTGTCACATCAATGCAGTCGTACAGTCCGCGATTGCCCTCAATGAATACCACATCGCTTTTTCTGCTTCGAAAATGAAAGGAAGAAAGAATATCGGGTTCGTCGATAAGGAAGGTGTCCAGATTGTAACATGGCCGACCTGCCGCAAGGGCAAGCCAGCCTGCGTCGATATAATCCGGCCCTTTTTTAAAAGGTGCTACTTTTTTTTTTCCAAGCCTTGCCCAGGCAGCGATGATACCGACTGAGAGGATTGTCTTCCCTGATCCTCCGCGTAATGCCGACATTACGATGGCTGGAAGACGTTTGCTCTCCTGCTGCTGCATTGAATCGGGTTCCAAGGTTT
>JAUCGE010000379.1 GCA_030377965.1 Desulfobacterales bacterium HSG16 | reverse complement strand
ATCCATCGAAATTCCCAAAGCCTTCATTTTTGCCTTCAGCCGAATCAATTCTTCTTCTGCGCTGTCAGCTCTGGTTTTTTCCTGCTCGGCTCTGGCCTTTTCCTTCTCAGCCCGTTTATCATCAGGCAGAATTTCTTCTCCGGTCACAGAATCGTAAACAACAAGCCTGGTGTTGGATTTCGCTGTGCCGATCAGAACAGGGATGGTCATACTTTTGATCATGCCCTGACTATCCGGTTGTATTTTGATATACCTGTTGCCGATCAGCCGATATCCACTGACTGTGTAAGATACCTTTCCTTTTTTCAGCCCAGGATCAGCGATGATATATTCGGATACCCCCGCTTTTTTGTAGATATCCGGTTTTTTATTTATATCCTCGTTTCGATATTTGGGCGACACAACTTCCATAACGAAAAACGGTTTTGTGCCTTCTTCCAGGACATGGAACGCCGATCTGTCCTGTTCTGGATTCTTTACATTCCTGACAATACTGATATCAGGTGCAGGGTTTGAAAGTCCTTCAATACCCCATATAATCTTCAAATCGCAGTAAACTCTGATATTTTTCTGTTTTTTTAGATGATATCGAAAAATTCCTCTCAGTCTTATGACATCACTAGTGTGAAGATCACCCTGCATATAGATATCCCCCTCCTCAGGGTCCAGAAAGTCATCAGGTGTCAGAGGCCGGTATTCAAACTGGCAGTTCCCGTTTTCATCATATTGAATAACCGTACGGTGTCCATAGTAATATTCATTCCGTACATCGTCATGATCCTCATGACTCTCACGATCTTCATAGGCACTCAAGACCGGTTCAGCTATTCCCATTTTTTCATCTCCCAAGTGTCATAAGGGCCGTGGATAAAATAACTTCCACAACCTTGCTTGCCTGTGAATCTGTTTTCTGCGTTGCATTGATGGGTACAGACAATGAGTATTCACCCATCAATGCGCCGTAAAGCAGATCCAAATTCGGCGCAATCTTATGGAATTAATTTTATCCGCGACCCTAAGAGAATCGAAAGGAATAAATCTATCCAGGGTATTTATTCCTTCCAGGTTCCTAAGTAATTTCCCATAAAGCAGATTCTGCTCGTTGGCAGGCAATTGTAAAGCCTTGAAATCAAGCAGCCTTTTTCTTCACTCATGATAATTCTTGATCTTTTCGGCATCAACCCCCAGGTAATGGCAGGCTCTTGTAACCACTTTTTGTTCAGCTTCACAGAAATCTCCGTCGGATCGAGCGATCTTTACAGCCACATGCAAAGCGGATATTCCTTCAGGTTTGTCTTTCAAAGGATGTATTTCCATAAGGGCATGGACAACGGCATCTTCAGGATCTTTGATAAATTTATCACACCATTTGCGGTACAATTTTGTCAGTGGTTTTTTATCAAGGTCTTTGAATTCATCTGCTTCTTTGATAAAATTTTCTGTTTCTTCTATTTCAGATTCCTTGATCTCTCCATCTGCTGCTGTTACCCACGCAGCCATGATCATTGACGCAGTTGCGATTTCATCGGTAATGAAGATATTTTTGATTTTTTCGATTCCTGCTTTTAAACTTGCAATCAGTCCCATTGTTTACCTCCTGTTTTAAACAAACATTTTGAAATATTGATAGATTGTCTATAATACTCATTTGGATAAATACCATATCATTTCAATTGTCGCACATCAACCTGTTTA
>JAUCGE010000085.1 GCA_030377965.1 Desulfobacterales bacterium HSG16 | reverse complement strand
TTCCCTTTTTATCACACATATTGCTCTTGTACCCGAGTCTTGTGCTGGTCAGAACAAACAGCCTGCGGATTACGTGATTCGTGTGAAAGTTGAAAAGGATCAGAGCATCCGTGATATATCGAAAAAAATGATCGAATTGAGGCAGATAACAAAAAAATATGCAGAATATCCGGCATTGAATGAACTGAATTTGATGATCCCCAAAGGAGAGCTTTTCGGTTTCATTGGACCTAACGGAGCGGGTAAGACCACGACGATTAAAATAATCGGCGGAATTCTGGCTCCAACATCTGGAAGCGTTCATGTGGATGGGGTTTCGGTTCAAGAATTTCCTGAAAAAGCTAAAAGCAAAATGGGGTATATTCCAGACAGGCCGTATCTTTATGAAAAGCTCACGGGTATGGAATTTTTAAGATTTACCTCACAGCTATACGGAGTCGAAGACAGCCTTTTTCAAAAAAAAGCCAGGCAGCAGCTTGAGATGTTTTCACTCGAAAAATGGCCGGACGAGTTGATCGAATCCTATTCCCACGGCATGAAGCAGCGCCTGATAATGGCTTCTGCTTTCCTTCATGATCCCAAAATCATCATAGTTGATGAACCCACTGTCGGCCTTGATCCCAGAGGGGTCAAAATGATAAAGGATCTTTTCAAAACAATGACAGAACAGGGAGTGACAATTTTTATGTCCACTCATACCTTAAAAGTGGCAGAAGATATCTGCGACCGTATTGGGGTAATCAACAGAGGAAAGCTCATTGCAACCGGTACTGTCGAAGAATTGATGCATATGGCAGATACTCGAGGAGATCTTGAAGAGGTTTTTTTGACATTAACGGATGAAGAAAATGGCAGATGAAAAAAAATGAATGAAATCCTGACTCTTTTAAAACCCAGATTATGGTCTATTAAAAATCGGAATATTGGAGAAAAGAAAGACAGAACATGGATAAAGCTCCTTGCTCTGGGAATCATGGGAGCGCTGTTATGGGCTATAATCTTTTCTGTTTCCCTCCGTATGCTCGGATATCTCAGGGGAATTCCCGAAGTCGGTGATATTATAGCGATCAAGCTTTTATCCATGCTGTTGATCACATCCCTGGCTCTTTTGATTTTTTCAAGCCTTCTGACATCTCTGACCGGAATGTATCTGGCCCGTGACCTTCATCTGGTGCATTCCATGCCGGTTTCCAGCAGATCTATCTTTATATCAAGGTGGATCGACAGTACGGCAGAAAGTTCCTGGATGGTCAATATCTATGTTTTTCCGATCTTTCTCGCCTATGGTATAGCCTATGGTTCTCCTTTTTATTATTACCCGCTGACCATAGCAGCCATGATAATACTTTCCTGTATCGCATCTTCCATAAGTGCAGCTCTTGTAATGACGGCTGTCATGATTATCCCGGCAAACCGGATGAAAACCATTTTTGTTTTTTTCGGTCTTTTTCTTTTCCTGATCCTTTATATTGCATTCAGGCTGCTCAAACCGGAACTATTAGTAGATCCTGATGTTTTTGTCAATACTCTGCTCTATCTAAAAGATCTGCAAACACCAGCATCACCTTTCCTTCCGAGTACCTGGGCATTCGATACCATAAAAGGAGCTATGAAAGGTCTGCTGCCCGAAGCTTCATTGAATCTTGCTATCCTTGCAAGCTTTGCAGCAGCCCTGTTTCTTTTTGTAGCATATGTTTCCGGTCTTTTTTATTTCAAGGGATTTTCCAAGACACAGACAGGATCTGTCCGTATCTTCAAAGAATTTTCAAGAATTGATTCATTTTTCAAATTTCTGCCAGGGCCGATCAGGGCATTTACTTTAAAAGAGATTAAAGTTTTTTTCAGGGATCAGACCCAGTGGTCACAATTATTTCTGATCGCCGGCCTTGTAATTATCTATATTTATAATTTCAAGGTGCTTCCCATCGAAAGATCTCCTATCCGAACTTTTTACCTGCAAAATCTGCTCTCTTTTCTCAATATGGGACTCGCTCTTTTCGTCCTGACCGCTATCACAGCCCGTTTCGCCTATCCTGCCGTCAGCCTTGAAGGTGATGCATGGTGGCTTGTAAAATCAGCCCCAATTCGTTTGAGCCATTTTTTATGGATCAAGTTTTTTATTTATTTTTTCCCACTTCTCATACTCACAGAAATACTCATCATAGTGACGAATCTCTTTCTTGATGTAACCCCCTTTATGATGATACTTTTAACATTTACTGTCCTTTTAATGGTTCCTGGCGTGGTTTCCCTCGGCATCGGTATGGGAGCCGCCTTTGCGGATTTCAAGACCGAAAATCCAGCACAGGCCATCACGAGCATAGGCGGTATTCTCTTCATGGTGCTGTCAGCGGCCTATATCATACTCATAATAATTATAGAGGCAGGACCGGTGTACAGCCTTTTCATGTCGGATATCCGGGGACAAGCCCTCGGACTTTTTGAATGGGCATGGATCTCATCTTCATTTATTATCGTTTTCTTTCTTGGCATTCTTGCCATCGTTCTTCCCATGAGATATGGACAGAAGGGACTTTCCGGGGATTGAAAAGATAAAAGAGCTGTAGCCAAAAAGGGAGAAATAAAATGAAAAAACAATCACTGCCCATAGGCGTGTCTGATTTCAAAAAACTCAGAACAAAGAACTTCTATTACATTGACAAGACCGATTTCATTCGTGAAATTATCGAAACAGCGGCAGAGGTCATATTGCTGCCCCGCCCTCGTCGATTCGGTAAAACTCTTAATCTTGATATGCTGAAGGTTTTTTTTGAAAAAATAGGGAAAGATAACAAAAAATTGTTTCAGGGACTTTCCATTGAAAAGCAAAATTGCTTTGACACTCATCAAGGAAAATATCCTGTCATTTTTATGACTTTGAAAGATCTTAAACACACAAACTGGAAGGAATGTTTTCAAAATTTAAAAACAATTGTTTATGATGAATATGCCAGGCATCGTTACCTGTTGGACGGAGATATGCTGTTTCCCGAAGAAAAAACTCGTTTTCAAAAAATACTGAATGGCAGGTCGGGCATGGCAGATTGCGCTAATTCTTTGAAATATTTAAGTAAATTTCTTCATCGGTATCATAATAGCCCGGTGATCATCCTCATCGACGAGTATGATACTCCCATTCATGCCGGATACAATAACGGCTATTATGAAAAAATAGTAGGTTTTATAAGAAATTTTCTTTCCGGTGGCCTCAAGGACAATTCTCATTTATTCAAAGGTGTTTTGACCGGCATATTGCGCGTGGCAAAAGAATCGATTTTTTCAGGGCTGAACAACCTTGCTGTTTACACCATTATGCTCGAAGAATTCAGCGATCACTTCGGATTCACCGATGATGAAGTCTGTAAATTGCTTTCCGATTACGAAATTTCCAAACACTATGACGAAGTGGCAAAATGGTATGATGGCTATCGATTCGGGGATAAAACAATTTACAATCCCTGGTCTTTGATAAACTATGTCAACAGCAAATCAAAAAGACCGCTTCCCTACTGGATAAACACGGGAGACACCTCTATGATAGATCACCTGGCCACTCGTGGAGGTAAGGAAATTCGAGAGGAAATAGGCATGATGATAGAAGGCCGGTCCGTCCAGCTTCCCGTATATGAAACCATTGTTTTGCGTGACCTGGATCTCAGGGATGACCTGCTTTGGAGTCTTCTGCTTTTTACTGGATATCTGAGGCCGGTAAGACAGATGGATGACGAAATCTGGGAACTTTGCATCCCGAACAGAGAAATCCTTATGATGTATCGGGATCTGATAAAAAGATGGTTTGCAACCAAAGTAGAGCGAAACCAGTTATTGGAAATGATCCGGGGACTGGAAACAGGAAATGTAAAACTATTCGAACGACTGCTGCAAAAAGTGGTGATTCAAATCATGAGTTATCACGATTTTGGCGGCGAACCGGAAAAGGTCTATCATGCGCTGGTGCTGGGCATGCTGGTATGGCTGGACGGGAAGTATGACATCCGCTCCAATCGTGAATCGGGTTACGGCAGGTATGATATCATGCTCAAACCCAAAGGTGACAATAAAAACCGGACCGGCATTGTCATCGAATTCAAAATAGTGGAAAAAGCGGATAATAACGCCCACAAACAGGTACTCAAAGATGCATTGAAACAGATCAAGGATAGAAAATATGCCACGGAATTGAGAGCGTCGGGGATTACGGATATTCTGGAAATCGCGGTGGCGTTCAAAGGGAAGAAATTGTGGGTTGATCATCGGAGACTGCAGACAACTGAACGTTATTGCATGGGCGGATAGCGGAGATATTTGGATGATGAGTATGCTTTTTCAAACCTTGAACATATGGAGGAAAAAAATGAATCGTAACAGCAAAATTGCAATAATTTTCGTATTTGTACTGGCTGTTTTTCCGTTATTATCTCATATTGACGCTGCTAACAAAGGCATTGAGCGGAAAAAAACTTCGGATTATGCCAATGCAGCCAGAGTAGCACTGGTGATCGGAAACGCCAATTACAAGGTTGGCTGGCTGAAAAATCCGGTCAATGATGCAGTGGACATGGCAAAAGCTCTGAAATCGCTGGGCTTTGAAGTTATCATTGGAAAAAATCAAACATATCAGGAAATGTGGAGTTCGATACGTAGTTTCGGAGACCGGATAAAAGGGAACAAGGTAGGGCTGTTCTACTATTCAGGCCACGGCATTCAGGTTGACGGAGTAAATTATCTGTTACCTGTGGGATCAAAAATCGAGAGGGAGGATGAAGTTCATTTTCAGGCCATTGCCGCTGATCTGGTACTCAATAAAATGAGAAGCGCTGAAAATTCCCTGAATATGGTAATACTGGATGCCTGCCGGAACAATCCTTATACCAAGGCATGGCATAAAGGGGCGGATGATCAAGGACTTGCCAGCATGAGAAAAATGATTCCGCCTACCGGTATCCTCATTTTTTATGCCACGAATTCCAAAGGTGTGGCAGCAGATGGATACGGAAGGAACAGCCCGTTTACCGCAAGCTTGAAAGAACGAATCTTAGAGCCTGGCCTGGAATTACGCAAGATGGTATCCCTGGTGGCAGGTGATGTAATTAACAGGAGCGGAAACGAGCAGTTCCCCTGGCAGGAGGGTATGGTGCTTGGGGATTTTTATTTTGCCGATTCGAGCGGTGCAACCATAGTCACGCCCGATCCGGTGAGGAAACCGAAAAAACCGGCTCGGCTGGAGATAAAGGTGAACACGGAAAAAGCCGAAACCTGGATCAATGGAAAAAGTTACGGCAGCACACGGGTGTTTACAATTAAAACAGCCGGAGAGTACAGAGTGAGAGTAACGGCGGATGGTTTTGAGCCGTATTCGACACAAGAACGTATTGAAAAAGGGCAGACAGTGGTTGTCAAAGCCATGCTGGAAAAAATTGAGCCTGAACCGCAGCCGATTTCACCTGTTACACAGGTTTCGACATATACAGGACCGGTTCCCGGTCAAAATTATACCGACCCGGAGCTGGGTATGGAATTTGTCTGGGTAAAAAACGGATGTTATCAGATGGGATGCGGGAGCTGGGCAGGAGATTGTCAAAGTGATGAAAAACCGGAACATAGGGTTTGTGTGGATGGGTTCTGGATCGGGAAGTATGAAGTTACTCTGGGGCAGTGGAAAGAATTCATATCTAATGATGGATATGGAAGGGATGGCAAAAATGGATGGAAATGCAGCGGAGGTATGGGAAATCCTGATTTTTCACAGGCGGATAATCATCCGGTTGCCTGCGTTTCGTGGAAAGAAGTGAGTGCTTTTGCAAATTGGCTTTCTGACAAAACTGGTAACAATTTCAGACTGCCCACCGAGGCAGAATGGGAATATGCGGCAAGGAGTGGCGGGAAAAAGCAGAAATATGCAGGCGGAAACAACATCGACAGCCTGGGATGGTATGATTCGAACAGCGGGAGTAAAACCCACCCGGTAGGGCAGAAGAAAAAAAACGGTCTTGGAATTTATGATATGAGTGGAAATGTATGGGAATGGTGCAGTGACTGGTACGGTGACAAGTATTATAAGGGCAGTCCGAAGAGTAATCCAGGAGGTCCTTCATCGGGCCGGAACCGTGTCTTTCGTGGCGGCGGCTGGAACTACACCGCTGCTGGCTGCCGGTCGGCGAATCGTTACGACTACTCGCCCGGCATTCGGTACGACAACCTTGGCTTCCGGCTCGCTCTCTCCCCCCCAGTCAGCAGGTAAAGTAGTTGTCTTGAACTGGGATTATGGGGGATTATTGGGATTTTTTTTAATCCTGTCCATCCCACAAATCTCCCATAATCCCAGTTCAGACAAATTCTATGACTTCCTTTATACTTCTTCCTTCCACCAGAGTCTCTCAAATCCCAGGGAAACCACGGCATAACGCCGGAGACGAAGATTTTTGTATTTTTTCTCAAGCGCATCCCCATAGCGTTTGAGTTGATTTTTTGCTTCATCCATTGCAGATTTCATCAAAGGAAGTTTTTGCAATTCTTCCAAGCTCAGTTTTTTTGCCTGCTCTCCGCTCAGTTCGGCATCTTTGAGTTTCACATATTTGAATTCAATGAGAATATCCAGAATTTTAAACCGCCGCATATCCGGGCGTATGATCATCACAAGATCCGCAACGCCCCGCCCGATTTCAAGTTCAGAATCCATAATATATAAATTATCATGATACAACAGGGTAAGAAAGGCGGTCTTTACGGTCAATTCATTGGCCCATTTGTAATCAGCGTTGTGAAAAACCTGAAAATATTGAGTTTCAATAAATTTACACAGAGATTTCATGTCTCCACTCTGATATAACTGTTTTGCAGCAAGCTTACCATCATCCCGTTCTATCGGCTCGGGAAGCAGCATTCGGATGATACGCTCGATATACAGACCGTAAATGACAAGGTTGGGAACTCTTAAAACAATATCTCCTGTCTCGGTTTCCCCCGCATTTGTCAGAACTCCAAAATAGTACAGAAAAGAAGCCAGAAATTTTTTATCCTTGCTCTGATCTGTGAGCATCTCTTGAATACCGAAACGTTTTGCCAGTCCGCCGATGACGGTTTCATGTCGATCTTTTATCATGTCCAGAAGCAGATTCCTGCCCTGGGGTAATTGTGCGACATAGCGGAGTTTTGCCTCATCAGTCGCAAGATTGTCATCCAGCATTTCATATGGAAACCGACAGTTTTCTTCAAAAATTTCCAAAAAATAAAATGCCAGAGTCGGATTATACACCGGTTTTTCAGCATCCCGTGAAAAAAGTGATCCGTTGTAATATATCCGCATCATGGTCAGTGCATTTTCCGCATCCTGCTTTTTCAGATCACATTCGTCAGCAATATCATCGACAATCTCTTTTATTTCAGCTTCGTTAAATCCGCAAAGATCATTGAACATCGGTCGCTGATAAATATTTTTACCAATATTGTATCCGCTGGTTATATCGCTCATGACCACAGGAGAAACGCCGGTGATGAAAATACGGTCGAATACGGATTCTTTGGTACTTGATTTTACGACTTTGAACAGGGTTTTCAGCGGTCCTTCCTCATAAACAAGGGCTTCATACAGATCGTTGCTTTCTCGACGTACTCCCATCATGACTTCGTTGGCAAAGTTATCATATTCGTCAATGAACAGATATATAGGATGCCCCGATTCTTCGACAGAGGTGATTAACGAGTTTATGGAATTAATGGTATTGTTCGGGTCAATCTCAATTTCAATGTTTAGATATTCTCTGTAAGTCACGATGAATCTTTTAATGCGTTCATTGACATGATCATGAAGTACCCGCCGGATATCCTTTGCCGTACCCATAGGATCAATACAGGAAAAATCCCATTCAAGGACAAGGAACTGGTTTCGAAGCGAAGTGGGATTTCTGCCGATTTTCAGTTTTCCGAATATTTCATCGAATTGATCTTTCCTGCCCAGATCGTAATAATTGATCAGCATGGACAGCAAAAGACTTTTGCCGAAACGGCGAGGACGCAGGAAAAGAGCGTACTCGTGTTTTTCAAGCTTGGGAATTCTGTCTGTGCGGTCGCAATAATAATAACCCTTAGTGACAATTTTCCGAAAATCGCATATACCGTAGGGAAATTTCATTGTTGGACTCCTTTTTATTAGAGCATAAAATTATTTCCTGGTAAGATACCTGTTATATTCGTACATTTTGGAAAATGCCTTGATCGCTCTTTCAGGGGTTTTGTAAAACACAGCGTTGAAGCGGCTGTCGTTTCCACTGTAAACCGTCTTGTCTCCCTCGGTCAGAAGGTGTACTCCGAACACTGGTTTCTCATATGTTTCCATCAATTTGATGAGTGATACCACATAATCTTCCTCAAATTTGTCCAGTGTAGCCTGAACGGAATCAAGAAAATCAGTAGTATAGGCAGAATCAGTCTTTTTAGTCGATGACAGCATTCTGTTCAACAATATGCTTCTTCCCATAATTCCCAGGATGATGACAGCGTCACAACCGTCCCATTTAAGCAATTCTTCTGTAATAGTCATAGTTAAATCATTGTCAAATTCACCAACAAGGTCAACAGGATTGGATCTGCTCCAATAAGGCGGAAGAAGATTGTCCATCAATCCGGTAAGCTCTTCGGACAATTCCGGGACATAAAGTCCGTATTCCGAACAGAGATCAGCTGCCACCACTCCCCATCCTCCGCCAAAAGTCATGATTGCAGCCCTGTTGCCGCGAGGCAGGGGAAGGGAGGAAAAAGCGGATGTCAGATCGAGAAGATCCATTGGATGTTCGACTTTTACCACGCCTGCCTGCCTGCATACTGCGTTAAAAACGCCTGCATCGGATGTCATGGCTCCTGTATGACTCTGGGCTGCCCGGTTTCCTGCACTGCTCTGGCCGCCCTTCAACAGAATTACCGGTTTTGTTTTTCCCACCTTTTGGGCAGCCTTGAAAAATCTCGGCCCGTTTTTCACGCTTTCAAGGTAAAGCATTATGATTTTTGTTTTTACATCGTATGCAGCACCTTCGAGAAAGTCTTCTATCGTTATCATACCCTCATTTCCCGAACCTGCGAACATTCGGACACCGATATCCTGTTCTTCGGCAAAAGCGAGCAGCTGGGTTCCCATATTTCCAGATTGAGCGATGACAGTTGTGCCGCCTGCCTTGGGCCATACATTGCTTCCAGTACAATACAGACTGATGTGAGGATTGCATATTCCCATTGTGTTCGGGCCTAAAATCAGAATGCCTTCAGCTCTGGCCTTTTGCACGAGTTCTTTTTCCATCTGCCGCCCGTCATCTCCGGTTTCTGCAAAACCGGATGTGATAAGGAGTACATTTTTAATCCCTTTTGCAGAAAATGCAGGAAGCAGATTCATGACTCCTGCCGCTGGAATGGTGACAACCGCCATATCCACACTTCCCGGTATCTTATCTACAGATTCATATACCGTCCGTCCGGCAATGGTTCCGCCTTTGGGATTAACAAGAAAAATATCTCCTTTAAAACCTCTGCTGACAGTAATGCACATCAGGTTATGACCCCATTTGCCAAATTGGGCAGAAGCTCCGACAAAAACAATGGATCTGGGATGAAAAAAATTCCCAAGCAAAGACGGGTCAACAGGAGGTATATAATTTGCTTCATCGGGCTTTTTGCCTGCAACCACAAGGGCATCGACTGCAATTACATCTCCTTTGGTGTCTGCCACCAGCGGATTGATATCGATTTCTTCAATCTGCGGATATTCAATGGCAATTTTCGACAATCCGACCAGAGTTTTTACCAAAAGATTACGATCAACCGCTTTTTCGCCTCTGAACGAACCAAGCAATTTTTTCGCCTTTATTTCATCAATCATCTCTTCTGCATCTGCTTCATCCAGAGGAGCCAGTCGAAAAGAAACATCGGAAAGGGCTTCGGTAAAAATGCCGCCCAGTCCGAACATTATGACCGGGCCGAACAGGCTGTCTTTGAACATGCCTGCGACAAATTCGCGTTTACCGGAAATTCTGGGTTGAATGAGAAACCCTTCGAGTTTGTCACCGCATATTGATTTGAAAGACTTTGCTGTGTTTATAACATCCTGATTATTATTAATATCCAGCCTGACAAGACCTTTTTCTGTCTTATGGGTCAAGGTTGCGCCCAGAGCTTTCAACACAATCGGATATCCTGTCTTTTCCGCTGCCCGAACAGCCAGCTCTTCAGTTTCTGCAATAGTTTCATTGATGACCGGAATATCGTATTCTTTAAGCAACTGCTTGGATACAGCCTCGTTTAAAGTTCCTGTCTCGGTTTTTCCTGCTTGTTCGATTAATGTTGTGATGTCCATATCTGGCTCCTTAAAATTTAACATCCGTTTTCAGGATAAAAAGTTCAAAAAAGGAGATATGTCTCTTTTTTTTCTGTTAGTCAATAATTTATAAATTGAATTGAATTTTGAAGTAATAAGAGAGGAGAAGAGTTGATGCCGCAAGTCAATAAGCCAGACTGCGATTTGGGTTTTATTCCAGATCAACAAATTTTAAAATCAAAAGTACGATAAAGTAAGGTGCGATTGCCAGCACGGTCAGAGTGCCGCCTGCCAGTGTTTTCATGTATTCGATCTTGAAAGATATGCTCGTTATTTGAAATAGTGAAAAACCTTTGTCTGCCTTGTAAAAATGGAAATAAATCAGATCTGCCAGATCAGCAGACACAGCAATAACAAAGCATAGAATAATAATTTTCATTCCTGTATGAAAGGATAATTTCATTTTAGATGTGTTTTAGTTTTTTGTAAATGAATATATAGCTGAATTGTATGAAGCTGTCATATTTTCACATCACAGGGATGTCAGAGAAAATAATATACCTTGGATTGCACAGAATTTTGGTCTGTATGCAAGGCGCTGTAAAGGGTGCATATTCTATATCTTCACCCTTTACAGCAACGCAGAATACGGGGCAAAAGACAAGCAGGACGGGTGTATTATTTTTTTTGACTTCCCCATCTTCATACAAAAAAATGAAATTTAAGTTTCAACCCCCACCCGTTTGACAATCCTCTCCCCGATTTTTTCGGCAGACCGCCCGAACAACTCGTCCATCTCGATTGACTCAAGATAGGAATCATCCCAGTGTACGCTGTTTTCCTGAACGATATCTTTGATATGGTCGTATTTACCACCCAGGGCTTTGATTCTGGTTGAAAGAGGAGTATTTTCAATGAGTAAGATATCTAAAAGGAGCAAGTATTCTATCATATTGGCCTTAGCAGCAGATGCGGAAATTATGGGAACAAAAAGCATACTCCGTTCGTCTTTCCTGCCTTTACCTATATATACGTTGCCTTGTCTTACTATGATGAGTTTTGTGCCTTTGAGCCGGGTATCTTCCCTTACTCTTGATGGGATATCCAGCGACGTACCTTCTTTTTTGACCAGTTCGATCCTGGAATTTTTCGTTGGTTCGCCTAAAAGGTTCAATCCGTCTATTCTGTACAATGTAAGGCCCTGGATATCTTCGATGATATATTGAAGGTTTTTTAGAACCAGGACATTTTTTGCTGTCAGTTGAGACACATCAAAATCTTGAGCAATCAGGGCGTTGAAAAGAATACCTTCCGTTTTTTCCGAAATTCGGCTCGTACCAACTGTCACCGTTTTTGCCTGGTGCTTGATAGCATCCACGGGCCGGGCCATTTCATTTATTGCATTGCTCAGACATTCGAAAAGGGTTTTCAACATGTTCCCCGCAGTGCCTCGTATGCCGAAATCGAGTTTGAAGTCAGAAACCGGGAGCCTGCCGGAAAGATATTTGAGCAGGAGAACCAGATTTTCGGAAAATTTATGGCACAGGGAAGAAGGGAGAATATTATCGGCTTTTTTACTGCGAAACTCGAAGTAAAACTTGACTATCATTTCTTGAAAACTTTTTTCGAGGATCAGTTCATACACATCAAGTCCCATCTTTGAATGGTCATCAATGGCTTTTCGGACATCTTCTCTGAAGTTGAAAAGAAATTTCGAGCAATCGTTTATGGAAAGAGCTGCGTAATAACCCCATAGATGGCCGGCAAGGGTATTTACTATCGGGGCCAGATGTTCTCCGACATTCGGGACATTGATCACATTTTCGGCATAAGGGCCGAAACGATATTCGCCTTCATCAGCTATTACTACGGGAATCGCCTTGTGTGCCTGGAAGATTGCGGTATCTTTTATTATATCACCAAGCACGCTTTCCCTTGTACCAGCGGCGCATATTATGATCAGAGGTTCCGATGAAAGATCTATATGTTTTTTATCTTCCACGAAATCCGTTGAGATAGTCTTGTAACAAAGTTCGCTCAACTTGATTCTTATTTCATCGGCAGAAGCTTTGTTGGGACCGGAGCCGACGGCAGCCCAGTATGTACGCTGAGGAGCTATCGCCTTTGCGGATTTTTCGATTTTTTCTTTCATGGAAAGAATTTTTCGCATATGAGAGGGCAGGGCGAGCAACTGCTTGATTTCTGATGCTATAAATTCCTGAGTTCTTGTTTTTTTCAGACCTGCCAGATAAAGACCTAAAACTGCGCCTGCCACAATCTGGGAATAAAATGCCTTGGTAGATGCGACCGACATTTCGATGTCTCTGCCGCTGCTGGTGTAAAATACCCCGTCTGTCTTAAAGGTTATATCTGAATCCCGTCTGTTGACTATCGCTATACTGAAAGCGCCCTGTTCTTTTGCCATGTCAACCGCTCTGTTTGTGTCGGTTGTCGTGCCTGACTGGCTTATGGGTATTATCAAGGTGTCTGACATGCATGATGAAAAGTCAGAATGTCCGATGCCGGAGGATGAGAGTTTGAATCCGCTTAATTCCGACGATTTGAGAGCGTTTATCTGAATTTCAGGATCATTGAGATAATACTCAATGATTCCAGCACATGCCATAGCCGCCACACCAGCCGTGCCTTGTCCTGCAAAGATTATCCTGCGTATTTTTCCCTGAGTCAGAGCTTCTTGCAGAGCTTGCGGAACGACCTGATCGTCCAATGTTATGGCAAACCTGTCGTTTTCTTTTTCCAGGACTTTCCAGCGGTTTAAAAGGGTTTTTTCGACAGACTCAGGAGATTCTGATATTTCTTTCAGAAAATAATGTGGAAAATCCTGTCTGTCTATATCTCTTGACGTTATCTCGGTTTTTTTTATTTGATCAGAGTCAAGTGTAATCGGAGATCCGTCATAATACATGGCACTGATTCCGGAAAGCCCGCCTGACGATTCCTGGTCAAGGATAAAAACCTGTCCACTTACAGGCCCGTTTTTGCCCTGGATAATCTTTTCACCGTCAAGTTTTAAATAAGAACTGGTTTCTTCGACAAAACCATATACTTCCGATGCAGGGATGTAGTGGTCATCCGAAAGACCGATAAACACTGCCTGCCCGCTGCCTTTTTGTGCGAGAAAAAGTTTTCCGGGGGCAAGATCCGTATGCATGGAAATTGCGTGAGAACCGTCGAAATCGTTTACAGCGAGCCTGAAAGCCTCACTGACATCATGACCGTCACGAATATAACGTTCTACCTGTAATGGTATGATTTTTGTGTCTGTAGTGATTTCCTCGGTTTTTTTATTTTCGTTGTTTCGTGTCAGAGATTCTTTCAATTCCAGGTAGTTGTCTATGTCGCCGTTAAGGCACACATGTATTATATTTGAATGCGTATACGCTGAATTGTCGCTGAATATGCCTCTGTTATCCAGTGGATGACAGTTAGGTTCACTTATGGCACCCACCGATGCCCATCTTGTGTGGGATGATACCGTGTGAAATTGATGATAACGGGCAGCGAGTCCTGCCAGGATACTGTCTGTGCTTACCTGTTTTCTGAGAAATCGAACATTGTCTCCCAGTGATCCGATTTCTAACGCTGTTTTGTATGCTATGGAGATGGATGTGGTCTGATTGCCCTGTTTGTTATCCTGTTCGTTATCTGGTTCGTTATCTGGTGATGATGATCCACTGACAGTTATGCCTCTGTTCAACAGAATCTCTTTTTTCGTTCTTGATGTAAATTCTTCCATAAGCGAATCTTTTTCAAGACAGCTTATAAATTTTTCATATTCTGAATTTGAGAGAACGAACAGCAGAGAAACGCCGGCAGAATCTCTGCCCCTGACCTCCAGTTTGTCAATGCTGTTGAATACTGCATTGATGTTCTTGTAAACTTGTATCTGTCCCGGATCATAACGTGATATTGCAGAAGGCATCATTGCATCGACTCTGCATATATTTTCAGCGAGTTCTTTGTCCAGTCGCCATTCGATATCCTTGAGACGTTCGATATGATCGGACATTATATCGACTTCACTTGTACCGAGATAGCCGATATGTCTGGAGAAAAGTTCTTCTTCTGCATCAATCAGTTCGCCGATACGGGCGTTCAATTTTTGAAGGTAGATCCTTAAATCCGGGTTTTCGAATATTTCTGCAAACGGTCTGTCATTTTTTATTTTTCTCGATTGCTGGCATACTTGATCCAGCAGATCCTTTCCTCCGAGATATCGGGATCTGTCTATGGGCAGATTGTTTTTTCTGAAGGATAAAAAACCGGCAGACTCGATTTGTCCAATCATCTGACCTATAGCATAAAGATCTGCATTTTTCGGATCTTCTTTTATGCCTTTAACAGATACAATTCCGGCCAGTCCGCAGCAGAGAGTTGTATCATGTACGGGAAATAAAATAATCGATTTTTCGCTTACTCTTGATAAATGTCGGAAAAACCTGACATCATAAGATAAAACGCCGGAAAAGATAGATTTCAGCCTTTTTTCGACAAATATTATCCTCTTTATCAGTCTGATCACGGTTTTCATTCGGACATCCTCGAATAGAGTTGTTTGATTTTTTCACGGGTCATAATCTCTTTCCAGTCTTTACCAAGAGCGTTTTCCCAGAGAGGCTCCAGAACCAGGGCGACATTGGTCATGGTTTCCATTTCTTCATCGCTGAAATTTTCGACTTGATCTTTTGGCAGCTGGATTTTATTTTTCTTCATCATCTCCCGAAACTCGATAACCCCTTCGGTATAATATTCGTCAAGGCTGTCAAAGGCGAGGCAGTTGCCGACACCGTGGTGAATTCCACGAGCAAAAGAAAGGCCATAGGAAAGCGCATGACAGATACCTACCTGAGAATAGGCAATACTCATGCCTCCGAAATAAGATGCCATCATAAGTTTGTCGTCAGAGTCCTGTGGTTTTTTGAGAAAAACATCGCGGCAAAGTTCGAGGGATTTTTCTCCGTAAGACTGGCTGAATGCGTTCAAATAGCTTCCGGTCAAAGATTCCACGCAATGAATATAACAGTCCATGCCAGTGTAAAAGTGCTGATCAGCAGGAACGTCGGCAATCAGCTCTGGATCAAGCAGAATCTGATCAAAGACAGTATAATCAGAATTGATGCCGAGTTTTTTTTCAGGCCCGGTCAGAACAGTGGTTCTGGACACTTCCGATCCCGTGCCGGAAAGAGTAGGGACTCCCATGTGCCAGACAGCCGGATTGTTTATAAGATCCCATCCCTGATATTCGTGTGCTTTACCTTTGTTTGAAAGCATCAAAGAGACCGCCTTTGCAATATCCATGACAGATCCTCCGCCAATGCCGATCACCCCTGAAGGCATGAAATCAGGCGGCATGGAATCAGGCGGCATGGAATCAGGCGGCAGAGAACCAGAAAAAGATGCCATATAATCTTTTATCTTATCGCTTAACTCATCAATATAACCAGTTTTCGGCTCAAGATCTACATTCGTGGGGATGATCAGGTCTTTTCCTCTTGCAGGAATCTTTTCGATCAATGCTTTACCGTCAAAGACATCGTCCACCAGAAAGATCATTATACTGTCATCATCTGCTCGCTGCGTGGAAAGAATTTCATCCAGCTGATCGAAACAACCGCGACCAAAAACCACTTTAGAAACCATCTTAAAATTTCTAAACATATCTTCACTCCCCTTTTAAAACATTGATCATAGTTTCAGTCCGTTTTTTTACATCTTCTTCTGTCCAGGATAATTTAATCTGCATGGATATGGTTCTGCTCATAATGCTGTCGGATACTGGCAGATCAAGGTTTTGATAATTTTTTAAATGATCCCATTTCCGGATATAGTGCCAGTTGTTGTCATACCAGTAAAAGCATCCGTCCACACCTGCTCTGGCAAGAGCTGCAGCACTTTTTCTGGCACGGTTTTCGTCAGGAAGAAAAAAACTGAGGAAAGTTGCGCTGTCACCATCTGAATCAGTAATGGTGCGAAAGCTTATATGGTCGATTTTTCCCAGTTCGTTTTTAATGATTTTTTTGTATTTTCGCTGTGTTTCGAGAATGGCATCAAGTTTTCTCAACTGGGCCAGTCCAACGGCTGCATTAAGTTCGCTTATTCTGAAATTTGTTCCTAAGCATTCG
>JAUCGE010000378.1 GCA_030377965.1 Desulfobacterales bacterium HSG16 | reverse complement strand
TTAAAAGAACCATTTGAAATGAAAGGGAAAACATGAAAAAAGCATTATTGTTCGGACTTATTGTCCTTATGGTTGCAGGTGTGGGAATGGCCAATGCCAAAACTTTAAAACTGGCTATGGATGCCGATCCGGTTTCGTTAGACCCCCATGTCCAGTTGTCCGGGGGTATGCTCCAGTATTCTCATATGGTATTCGATCCACTCGTCCGCTGGACCCAGGACATGACATTCGAGCCAAGGCTTGCCCATAAATGGGAACGTCTTGATGAATTGACCGTTCGTTTTTATCTCAGAAAAGGGGTCAAGTTTCATTCTGGAAATCCGTTTACTGCAAAAGATGTACAATGGACTCTTGCCCGTCTGAAAACAAGTGTCGATTACAAAGCATTGTTCGAACCTTTCAAGGAAGCAAAGGTTGTTGATGATCACACAGTGGATATTGTGACCACAAAACCCTATGCCCTTCTGCTCAACATGGCCACATACATTTTTCCTATGGACAGCGTGTTCTATACTGGAAAGGATAAAAATGGCAAATCCAAAGGCGCTATCGTTAAAATAGGCCCTTCTTTCGCGCTTACAAACGAATCAGGTACAGGTGCATACAAGGTCACATATCGGGAACAGGGTGTCAAAATGGTATTCGAAAAATTTGCCGAATACTGGGATACAAAATCTCCTGGAAATGTTGACAAGATTGTTCTGACACCTATTAAAAAAGATGCCACCCGTATTGCAGCCCTCCTTTCCGGAGAAATTGATTTCATCATGCCGGTTCCTCCCCAGGATTACAGCCGGATTCAAAAAGAAGCGAATATCAAACTGGTCACCATGTCAGGCGGCCGGATTATCACTATCCAGCTTAATCAGAAACGCAAAGCAGAATTGGCCAACCCCCTTGTCCGCCAGGCAATGGCATACGCCACAAACAATCCAGGAATCGTAAAAAAAATCATGAAAGGCACAGCCACTGCAGCAGGACAGCAGGGTCCCAAAGGATATGCCGGATATGATGAAGCACTGGTTCCCAGATATGACCTTGCAAAAGCCAAAGCCCTCATGAAGAAAGCTGGCATGGAAAAAGGTTTTTCATGTACCATGATTTCTCCCAATAACAGATATGTAAACGATGAAAAAATAGCAGAGGCTTTTGTCGGCATGATGGCCAAGATCAATATCAAGGTCAGCCTCAAGGCTATGCCAAAAGCTCAATATTGGGATGAATTCGACGCTCAAGTGGCAGATATCCAGTTGATCGGCTGGCATTCAGATACTGAAGACTCCGGTAATTTCACCGAATTTCTGCTGATGTGCAGAGACAAGAAAACAGGTTATGGTCAGTATAACAGCGGCGATTACTGCAATAAGGAAGTTGATAAGCTGATATTGGCAAGCCAGACGGAAACAGACCTTGAAAAAAGAGCTGGATATCTGCAAAAAGTCGAGAAAATTCTCTATGAAGATGCAGCCTTCATACCATTGCACTGGCAGCACCTTTCATGGGCAGGAAAGAAAAATCTTCGCATTCAGCCCATTGTCAACGCCCAGAATTTCCCCTATTTCGGAGATCTGGTAGTCGAATAGTCTCTTATGTCCATATAAATCATAAGTTTATATGAATTGGGGCAGGAGACCATTTCATTCTCCTGCCCTTTCACTTTCATTTTAGGGATAGATAAAGAAATATAAGTACCTCAAATTTTTTTTAACATTGTATTGTAA
>JAUCGE010000084.1 GCA_030377965.1 Desulfobacterales bacterium HSG16 | reverse complement strand
ATTCCTGATTTATTATTAAATCAGGAATAAATATCAGAACATGAAAAAAATGTCTCGTTTTTTTAAAGTGAAAGATAATACAAAATTTTTGCTTGATTCTCTTCAATTGCTTTATTGTATAGAAAAACGGCAGAGCAGTTTTGATTCGGAGGTGACAATCTTCGGCTGACAACTTTTACGCTGTCCAGAAAGTGAAAATTGTGATTTTTTGTTATCAGGTCCAAAAATCGGGCAAAAAAGAAAGCTCAAAAACGGGCTTTTGGGACACCCCACATCAATATGGTAAACAATGCAATGCTCGCACTTTTTTTCAATACCGCAGGTTGAGTCATTCTTATATTCCTTTCAAGAGGGTTGTATGATTTTCATTTGTCGTTCTTCTTCTGGAACTATAACCTTCGATAAAATAAAATACCCGATTGTCAATGGTAGGGTCGGGTATATTATTTATTTGGAATTCCCATACACAAAAACGTATCACTCCTTTATATATGCTCTATGGCCGGAACGGAGATCGACTGAAAAAAAACAGATCGGAAGATGCATGTTGTAAATATCCATCTTCCGATGTGATACAAATCATGCACCATCTTTTCGTTGTACAACCACTATAGTCATATCATCATCTCTCTTGTTATCGCACCATGCAAGAACGTCGGCTATGATGCCTTTCTTCATGGCTTTGGGATCATGACGGAAATGTTTTTTAACTATTTCAATGAACCCTTCGATGTCGAGCATTTCACCATCAGAATTTTGAGCCTCTGTCAGGCCGTCGGTATACAGCACCATGACATCTCCTTTATCCAGTTCAAAATACGAATTCTTGGTAGCTTTGGAAATATCTTTTTTAAAATTCAGGTAGATGCCTTTTGTTCCGATCAGTTCGCACTGCCCTGATTCCCGGCGATAAACGATTATTCTGAGATGAGCGCCAGCATGTTCGAATTTTCCATCGCCCAGGTATTTCAAGGCGTTGAATGTCATGAAATGTTTTTCTTTGAGCCGTTCACTGACATTTTGATACAATACCTCGTTGATCTTGACGACAGCGTCCCGTGCATTGCATTCAAGATCGGTCGTTACAGTTGCATGAACAGTCTGTGCCATCATCATGATCAGGCCAGGAGTTACACCGTGACCGGAAACATCACCAATAGCTATCCACAGATTGCCCGATCCATCGAAAGTGATATCGTAAAAGTCGCCTCCTACCTGGTCTGCCGGAATCATCCTGGCCGCGATCTCGAAATCCGGATGAATGTCGGCAGTGAGAGTCGGCAGGAGTAATGTCTGAATTTTTCGGGCAAGATCCATTTCCGTAAGAAGAGCTTTTGCTTCGTTTTCCGCTTTCAGCCTTTTCATTTTGTTATTCTGATTCTGCACATAGGAAAAGCCTGCTGCAAAAGTTACAAGAGCGGCTGTAAAAATCACAAGAGCGTAGATTACGTAAGCCCAGCCTGTTTTCCACGGAGGCGGCATGACTATTATGCGGATAGAAGTGCCTTCTTCGTTCCAGATGCCGTCATTGTTGGCCCCTTTCAATTTCAAGGTATATATTCCACCTGAAAGGCCGGTGTATCTGCCGGACGGATTGGTTCCGCTGTGATACCAGTCTTTGTCCCTTCCTTCGAGCATATAAGCATACTGATTTTTTTCCGGTCTGGTATAATTGAGTGCGGCAAATTGAAATTCAAAGAAATTGGCGGTCCAATCCAGTTTTATCTCCTTCAGCTTTTCAGGAGCCATCCCCGTATTTGCATCCTCGCCGCCCTGCTTAAAAGATGTGAGTACCACAGGTGGGATATACGGATTGTCGGTGACATCGTCAGGGAAAAAGCTGTTGAGTCCTCCGCCTCCGCCGAACCACATTTTACCGTCTTTTGTTTTGTAACTTCTCCAGAAAGCATTGCCCTGCAAACCGTCGCTTTTTGTATAGACCGTCACCACGCTTTTCGTTTTTATATTGAATTTTACAAGCCCCGATTCGGTCGAGCCTATCCAGAGATTGCCTTCCTTATCTTCCTGTATGGTATGATTAATGCCGACAATCGGCAGGCCGGTCGTTTTGTTGAAATGTGTAAATTTCCCCGTCTTTCGATCCATTTTATCCATCCCGTTGGCAAATCCGGCTACCCAGAAATTTTTGAATGAATCTTCGAAAACACAGGAATTTTTATTGAAACCGATACTGTTCGGATCATCTGGATCATGAGTGTAGTTTGTAAAGGTTTCCGTTTTTTTGTCGAATTTACCGAGACCGCCGAAGATGGAAGCCCACAGAGTACCTTTACCATCATCCCAGACAGACCAGACTGTTCCCGGGGGGATACTGTTCGGATCATCCGGGTCATGTATAAAATGTGTGAAGGTTTCTGTTTTTTTATCGAATTTTTCGAGTCCGCTGGACAAGACAATCCAGAGAATGTCAGGATTTTCTCTGTCTTCGATTATGGTGTCTCCGTATGAGGTGTTGACCATCAGGCTGTTCGGATCGTTACGGTCGGGAGCATAATTCTTTATCGGTTTCATTTTTTCGATATCGAGTCTGGTCAGTGCTCCTCCTTCATTTAGAATCCATACATCGCCTGCACTGTCTTCGAGCATCGCAAGGGCATAAGGTCCCATCAAATGACCAATCTCTTTATAAGGATGGTGGATAAATTTCCCAGTTTTTCTGTCGAACTGCTCAAATGATCCCAAAGTCGAAATCCAGAATCTGTCCCTGCTGTCTTCGAGCATGACCAACACAGTATTGCTGGCTATGCTGTCCGGGTTGCTCGGATCATGCTGATAAAGCAGGAACTTACTGCTGTTTTTATCATATTTGTCAATGATCCCCGCATTGGTGTTTATGACCCAGAATATTCCTGTCACAGTATCCTCATACACAGAACTTACCCTGTCGGAGCTTACGGAAGAGGAATTTTTGGGATCATGAGCATAGTGGATAAATTTTCCTGTTTTTCTGTCGAGCATCTCAAGTCCGGCATTTTTTTTGGATACTTTGTGAGCTATCCATATATTGCCTGACATATCCTCACTGAGATAATATATATTGTTTGCCCCTATGCTTTCGGGATTTTTGGAATCATATTGATAATGTGTAAACTCTCCGGTTTTTTTATCAAATCTGTCAAGTCCCGCATCCCATGTTCCGACCCAGAGTGTTCCATCTCTGCCAGCGAGCAGAGACCAGATGGTATCGCTGGCCAGGCTGTTAATATCGTCCGGTTTATGCCGATAACGCATCCAATCCCCGGTCTTTCGATCAAACCTGTTGAGACCGCCCCCGGAAGTTCCTATCCATATTATCCCGTCATTGTCTTCCACTATTGCGGTTACATTGTCTTTACTCAGACTGTTGTAGTCGTCCGGGTCATGTTTATAATGCGTAAAACTATCTGCCTTCTTGTCATATATATCGAAACCGCCCATAGTGCCGATCATAAGCTGACCGGACTTGTCGACAAAGAGCCGCTGGGGGCAGAAGCTGTCGGAAACATCGCTGCTTATGCTGTTGATTTTTTCCGGATCATGTCTGTAATGCGTAAATTTATCCGTCTGCTTGTCATATCTGTTAAGCCCGTTGTCTTTTGTGAGTATCCAGATCGTTCCATCTTTATCCAGAGCGATCGACATGGCAGCGGAACCCGAAAGAGAATCAGGACCCGGCTCGTAATATCTCACCTCATATCCGTCATATCTGCCTACTCCTCCGTAATAACAAAACCAGAGGAATCCGTCATTGTCCCGGATCATGTTCCCTTCCATCTGGGCAGGCAGGTCCACAATGCCTTTTTCAAATTTTACCTTACCCTCTATGGCGCAGAGATTTTGGATTGAACTGAAAAAAATCAGCAGGCCTGCAAAAATTATCATTCCAAGTGTCTTCAAAACTGACAATGCTTTCATAAAATGCTCCATTTTCTCATCTTCTGTCAAAGATGTGTTTTACAGCTATTCCAGGCAGGATCACGCTAATCTTTCCTTGAAACAGGAGTAGGTATCCATCGATAACTCAAACATACTTGAAACCACTTGAACCGACAATCGAATAAATGATTTTTCCTTTTAAACGCTTCACGCTATGGGCAAAAAAAATATTTTCCCTGATGCGGCAGGAAGAGCAGCGTGCTGCCGCACGTCGGGTTTAAAATAGCGTGGCTTTTTTATTGAAGACAGTATCATACCGCCGGTGAGTTTACAAGCGGATACCATAGTCATGTCATAATCTCTCTCGAACACAATCAGGAATTTGAACCAACTGTAAAACCCACCACTGTCACATCATCCTGCCCGCCTAAAGAGAGGCTTGCCTCAATATTTTTCAAATTCGGTATCCATTTCATCGACTTCATCCTTGATTTCATCCAGCTCGAATTCGTATCCGGCAGGCTTTTCAGCCTGTTCCGGCTTATCAGATACTTTAGGTCTGATTTCCACGGATTTTTTTCCAGTCGTTTTCGCAGATTTTTTCGGATTCAGCTCTGTCTTTTGGACCATATCATCAACCGTGAAAAAGTCAGTCAAATTCCGGAGATGTTCGGCCTGACCTGCGAGTTCCTCGGATGTCGAAGCCATCCCCTCGGTCAACGAGGCATTCTGCTGGATCACCATGTCCAACTGCTGAATCGCATTGTTGATCTGTTTCGCGCCCCTGTCCTGTTCATCACTCGCCGCACTGATTTCTTGAACCAGTTCAGCGGTCTTTTGAATATTCGGCACGAGCCTTTCGAGCATCTCACCCGCTTTTTCCGCAACCTCGACGCTTGTGGCCGACAACTTGATGATCTGGGCAGCAGCTTTCTTACTCCGTTCCGCCAGTTTGCGAACCTCGGAAGCTACAACCGCAAAGCCCTTGCCCTCCTTTCCGGCTCTGGCCGCCTCAATCGCTGCATTCAGAGCCAGCAGATCCGTCTGTGCTGCAAGCACTTCGATGATCGATATCTTCTTGGTGATTTTTTTCATGACATCGACAGTCTCGTTGACCGCCTGACTGCCTCTTTGTGCATCCTGGGCTGATTTCATCGCAATTTTTTCTGTCTGTAATGCATTGTCCGCGCTCTGTCTGATACTGCCGGACATCTCTTCCATGGAAGCGGACACCTCTTCAGCCGAAGCCGCCTGTTCCGCTGCGCCCTGGGACATTTTTTCGGAACTCGCGCTGATCTGCCGGTTTCCGGATGCCACATTGTCCGATGCCGACTTCACCTCGGTCACAATCTCATTGAGTTTTTTTATCATCAAGTTGAGAGCCTGCATCAGTTTATCCTGACCCGAACGCTCCCGGACTTTCACAGTCAGGTTTCCGGCAGCCATCTTTTCGGCAATCAGGGTAACTTCATTCATTCCATTGATGAGCATGTTGAGGTTGGTTTTAATCTCGTTGAAATTGCCATTGTATTTCCTGATGATTTTTTCCGGAATGTCCCCTTTGCCGATCCGGGCCATGGACTCCGCTGCCACGTTCAAAGGCTCGATCACCGCATCCAGCGTGTCGTTCACGCCCTTGACGATCCTGGCGTAATCGCCTGTGAATTTTGTTACATCCCCCCTGACACTCAGCCTGCCTTCCACGGCTGCACCCGTCAGCATGGCCGCTTCGTCCACAAGACCGTTCACAGCATCGATACATTGGTTGAGATTGTTCTTGATCCGGTTGAAATCACCCTTGTATTCAGCGGTGATTTTTTCCGGGATGTCGCCTGCCGAGATCCGATCAAGATGTTCAGCGGTCATGTTGATCGGGGCTATAAGGGTGTCGAGCAGCTTGTTTATTCCGAGGACGAGTTCACGCCATCCCCCGTCATAGGACTCGGCATCGATACGGGTATCCAGCCTGCCTTCCCGAATGGTCCGGATCTGGTTATCCGTCTCGTTGAGAACATCACTAATTTTGCCTTTCATCTCCTGCAATGTGTGTACAAGAACCCCGGCTTCATCCTTCTGATCTATATCTATATCAGCGTCAAAGTCACCCCTGGCAACGGATTTGACGAAAACCACGCTTTCAGCCAGTGGCTTCCTGATCCGGTCTGCAATAAAAAAACTTATGGCAAGTCCCAGAATAACGGCTGGCAGCAGTCCCCATTTAATTCCCCGTATTGTCCGGTTCGCTATATAGGTATTTTTTTCACGGCGCTCTTCCATCAGGCGTTCTTCTTCATTTCTGAACTCGGACATAGACTGCCTGAACTTGTCAAAATAGTCTTTACCTTCCGCTTTGCCAATGAGGTCGGCCATGTCGTCCATCGTCTCCGCATCACCGATTTTTTTGCGAAGCGCAATGGCCGGCTCAGTTACTTCTTTTTTCCAGGCTCTTATACTTTCTTCGATCTCTCCCAGCAGACTGACCTGTGCAGGGTTGTCATTGACAATCTCTTTCAGTTTCGACACAAGATTGAAAAACCGCTTCTCTCCGTCTGCGTAAGGCTCGAGGAATCCTTCCTTTCCGGCCAGAAGGAAACCTCTCATACCGGTTTCCATGTCAACTGCCGCTGCCTGGATTTCCATTGCCTTTTGAATGACGTTGTGGGTGTGATTCACCCACTTGTTCGCTTCGTTCATCGTTTTAAGGCCAGTCACAATCCCTGCTGCTGCATCCTCGACAGATTTCCCGCGATTGATGATCAGATCTGCTTCGACTCTGTTGAAGGCTGCGATCTTTTCGCGGAAAGCATCAAAGTATCTCTTGCCTTTTTTTTCGGATATATATGCGTCCGCATCCTCCATAGTTTTCGTCCCGACATTCACCTCCCTGCGAAGCGCAATGGCCGGTGTCGCTATCAGATTGATCCATTCCCTGATGAGTTTCTCGGCATCCTCGAGCTTTTCAACCTGCGGAGGATTGTCTTTCACGGTTTTTTGCAGTTCACGAATTTTTGCAAAAATTTGCTTTTCCCCGGTATAGTAAGGCTCCAGGAATTCATCCTCTCCGGCAAGCAGAAAGCCCCGCATTCCGGTTTCCATATTGACAGCCTGTGTCAAAACAAGCTCTGCTTCTGCAATCACATTATGGGTGTGCTCCACCCATTTCCTGGCTTCATGCAGTGTTTCGAGATTTGAGGTACTCTCTGCCCTGGCTGCATCGGAAGCTTTCCGGCGTTCGAGAACGAGTTCATTTTCCCTGCTGATGAAAGTGGTTATCTGATTGCGAAGCCTGTCGAAGTATTTCTTGCCTCGTGCTTCTCCGACACGCCTTGCCATGTCGTTCATGGTTTCAGCGTCACCGATTTTTCTTCGAAGTACAATATTCGGTTTGACAACTTTATCCTGCCACTCTTTCAGCGTTTTTTCGATATCTTTGAGCAGCTTGACTTGTTCCGGGTTATCATCGACCTTCTTTTGCAGGAATCTGATTTCATCATAGGCAGCCTTCTCTCCTTTCCTGTAAGGTCTGAGAAACTCTTCCCTGCCTGCAAGTAGATAACCTCTCATGCCAGTTTCCATGTCAACAGCGAAACCGGTAATTTTCATTGCATTCCCAAGTACGGTGTTGGTATGTTCGACCCGTTTACTGGTTTCGATCAGCGATTCGATACTTCCGGTAGTGAGATACCCGCCAGCGAGCATCAGCATCAGCAGAGGAACACAGACACCTGCCATGATCTTCGTTCTCACTCCCATATTTTTGAAACTCATAATTCCCTCCTGAAATTGTAGATTGTAGTCACGGACCTTTAGGGATATCGCTACTCATCGACCTTGAAAAACTCGATAGAATTTTGAAGCTGCTCTGCCTGATCTGAAAAGTCCTCGGATGCCGAAGCCATTTCTTCAGAGAGTGAGACGTTTTGCTGAATCACCATATCCAATTGCTGAAGGGCAACGTTGATCTGTCTCGCACCCTTGTCCTGCTCATGGCTCGCAGCACTTATTTCCTGCACCAGGTCAGCGGTTTTTTGAATATCCGGCACCATCCTGGTCAGCAACCGGTCTGCGTTTTCCGTAATCTCCACATTTGCGCCTGACAGTTCGGAGATCTCGGTCGCAGCGTTCTGACTTCGCTCGGCCAGCTTGCGGATCTCGGCTGCCACCACCGAAAAACCTTTACCGTGCTTTCCGGCACGGGCCGCCTCGATAGCCGCGTTCAACGCAAGCATATTCGTCTGTCCGGCAATCTCTTCTATAATAGAAATTCTCTTGGTGATTTTCTCCATGGCAGTGATAGTTTCAGCGACCGCTTTTCCGCCTTCCCTGGCATCATCAGCCGATTTCAGAGCGATTTGTTCGGTTTCCCGTGAATTGTCCGCGCTCTGCCTGATATTGGCGGTCATCTGCTCCATGGACGCTGAGGTTTCCTCAGCCGAGGCTGACTGCTCTGCCGCACCCTGGGATATTTTTTCCGAACCGGCACGAAGTTCCCGGCTCCCGTCGGCAACATCTTTCGCTGCCGATTTCACATCCATGACAACCCGGTTAAGTCTTTTGAGCATCGAATTCAATGCCCGCATCAGGGTGTCTCGATCCGACCGCTCCCGAATCTTCATGGTGAGGTTTCCGCCCGCTATCTCTTCTGCCAGGTGTGTAACGTCATTCATCGCATCTGCCAGCATGTTCAGATTGTTTTTGATCTGATTGAAATCGCCCCTGTATTCATCGGTAATCTTTTCAGGAATATCCCCCCTGCTGACCCGATCCATATACTCTGCCGCCATGTTCAGAGGCATAATCACCGCATCCAGAGTGTCGTTTACCCCCTGTACTATCCTGGCATAATCGCCTCTGAATTTCTTCGCGTTCCCCCTTGTATCGAGCCTGCCCTCGATGGCCGCATCGGTCAGCACGGACATCTCGTCCACAAGGCCGCTCACAGTATCGATACAATGGTTGAGGTTGTTCTTGATATCATTGAAATCGCCCCTGGCTTTGTCGGTGATTTTTTCCGGGATGTCGCCTTCGGATATCCGGGAAAGACATTTTGCCGTCATGCTGATCTGAGTGACAAAGGTGTCAGTCAGATCGTTCACTCCGACGACAAGGCTCTTCCAGCCCCCGTCAAAAGGCTCTGCATCGACACGGTCATCCAGTCTCCCTTCCCGGACCGCCCGGATCTGGTCATCCAGTGCTTCCAGGACTTCACTGATTTTCCGTTTCATATCCTTCAATGCGTTTGCCAGAATCCCAATTTCATCATTCTTTGCCATATTGATTTCGATGCTGAAATCACCAGCGGCTACAGCCCTGGTAAAATCAGCGGCTTTACCCAGCGGATCAGCAATCCCTTTCGCTATAAAAAATGCGAATATCGCCACCGCCAGTGCTATGCCCAGGCCCCATTTCAATATTGAAAAGATCAAGTTGTCGATTGGCTCCTTCACTTCGTCTTCATCGATCTCGGCAAGCAGCACCCATGTCGTATCCCCAGCCTTCAATGGCGTGAAAGCCGAAAGAACTTTCTTTCCCCGATAGTTTGCGATGACCTTTCTGTCTGTTTTGCCGTCAAGAGCTTCCATGACAGCGTCGGTCTTGACGATTCCCTTGTCCTGATCGATAAATGATGCCTTTACCGAATGATATGTTTCATCCATGGAAGAATCGGACCGCATGAGCTTGTCCGATCCCACAAGATAAGTTTCCCCTGATTTCCCCATACCTTCACGCTGCTGCATGATGGTGTTGATCGCATTGATAGAAAGCTGGAGAGCCACTATCAGTTGCACTTCTTCATTATGGATAACCGGCTGTGCGATGAAAGCGGCAGGTTCGCCGTTACTTGGCTCGTAAGGTTCAAAATCAGCCATGCCGAATTCTTCGCTCTCCAATACCCGCATGACCAGTTTGCCAAGCCCCGATTCAGCGTAACTGCCGCTTATCATGTTCGTACCGTAGTCTTTCTCCTTCTTCACCGTATAAACCACTTTTCCTTTGGGATGGATCAGAAAAAGATCGTAGTAGCCATACATTCGGATATATTTCGCAAAAAAATCATCTTCCTCTCCTTCTTCCTTAGGAGCGATCACCTTCTCCAGATTTGCGCTGTTCGCAATGGCCCAATCGAGTCCCGGGATGTCCAGGGAATCATAGCTGGAGATTTCCATATCTCCGGTGCTTCCCTCCTTGGCCATCTGGCCGGACCTGCCAGCAAACGATTCATCGATATCGGGACCGGACTTTTTATCCCCGATTTTGCCTTCCTTGATCACCCTGTCGCTGCGCAAACTGACAATACCGTCTTTTCTGCCCACCAGATAAGTCTCGCTCATCTCTCCCATACCGCTGCGCCGTTGGACGATGGTGTTGAGGGGATCAGTCGGAATCTGCAATGCGACCAGACCGAGAAGTTTGCCCGAAGGACCATAAACCGGGGCACCGATGAAGGCTGCCTGTTCTCCCCTGCTGGGTGTGTATGGCGTGAAATCCTCGACAACCACATTCTTTGTCCTGATCACTTTGCGCCAGAGACGCGCCAGCCCTTCGTCCTTGTACGGCCCGTAACCCAGATTCGTACCGAGATCACTCTCTTTTGCAGCGGTGAATATCACATGTCCGTGAGATGCGCTGATAAGGAACACATCATGATAGTCGTAAGTTTTTGCATAGTCGATCAGATACCCGCCATATTTATCGTAAACTCGCCTATATTCATCCGTTGACACGTCGTAAGGTCCGTCAGGTGTGAACTTCATCCCATCATGAGATTTCCACATCCTCAGGACATCCTCACTTTTTGAAAGGATAAGAATATCGTTTCGAATCCTTTCAAAAAATTTCTCGACCTGCGCCTTTTTGATGTCACGCACAGACTTTAGCTTTTCAAAGCCTGCCTTCCTGAACATCTTTGTCGTTTCTATCAGAACGCCCATGTCGCCCTCACGTTCGGCAAAAAAACTCCCGATCCGGGCCTTTTTGATGTCACGCACGGATTCGAGCTGTTCGTAAGACCTCTTTGTCAATGCCTCTGTTGCCATCCTGCCGCTCTGCCATCCCACGATAGCGAGGGGAATGAGTCCTGCAATCAGAAACAGCCCGATCAATTTCCATTTCATCCCGATGTTTTTCATTTGGATCATGTTCTCCCTCCCGATCCTGCGCAAAATTTTCTGTGTCACTCTTTTCTTTTCGCGATTACCAAAGTCATATCGTCATCTCTATTGTTATCGCACCATGCAAGCACGTCGGCCATGATCATATCCTTCATGACTTCAGTTTTTCCATGAACCCGCTTTTCCACAATGTCTATAAACCCCGAGCATTCGCCATCCGGGTTCAGGTCTCTGCCAGGCCATATCGCTGCTCTTCGGCCATCGTAATTTCCTGGTCAAGCAGCTTAATTTTTAAAATCTTGAAAAATGCCCGAATTTATACCATAATCACCCTGACAAGTGAAACAACAAAAAAAGATATGAAAAAATGGAGCTAAATTTGAGCATTACAGAAGACACTACAATATTCGACAAAGAGGTACAAGAAGTTTTTTCTGATCTTCAACAGTTTGTGATAGCATCAGGCATCATAAAAACAGCAGAAGATTTAGAAGACTTACGGCGACGGAAAAGCTGAATTTGTTCCAAATGCCAGTAATACATGGCTTCTGCAGCGATTACTTGCTAAAACGGAGCGAATGAAATTCGCAATCAATGCTTAATTTATAGTAAGTACCTGTGCAAAAATTCCGTGACATTTTTTCGTAGGGTGGGCAAAAGCGAAGCGTTGCCCACCAGTTGCTTGATCGCCGGGCGCTGTTGTTTCTACCCAATACGGATGTTAAAAACTTTTGGTGAGGTACTTATGTTATGGCGGAATCATAAAAATGTGTTATGCACATCTTGTTAAATCCGACTCAAGCTATGCCTTTCAACAGCTTGTTCACATCAAGAAGAATTTTTACACTTTCTTCCGACATGGCCATACCCGATATGAAATCAGTATGGGCGGACGCTCCGAAGTCAGGTGGAGATTCGATTTCCTTTTGTCTGATATTCATGACTTCTGCAACTGAATCCACTATGATACCCATCACCTTTTTTTCTTTGCCATATTCGAGATCCACAATGACAATACATGTTCTGTCCGTATATTCAATTGTTTCGAGGCATAACTTCAGCCTGAGATCTACTACAGGAATCACTTTGTCCCTGAGATAGATAACGCCCTTTACATAATCGGAAATTTCCGGGATAGAAGTCATGGGCATCATCCCGACAATCTCGCTGATCTTTGTGATATGTATGCCGTATTCTTCTCCATCCAAAGTAAATATCAGATATTTTTCTTCTCTTTTATCCAGTAGTTCACTGAGCGCCCGAATTTTTGCCTCTGTCCGTTCTCTTTCCGTGAGATCGTATATGACAGTAAGCAGGCAGGATTCATCAGTGAAAGCTACTGGCTCGGAAGACAGGGAAACGGAAAAGTGCGAACCGTTGAATTTTTTCATCCGGGATTCAAACTCATTTGCCTTTCCGTCCTTTGTCAGCACACTTAAAAACTTACCCCTTCCTTCAGGATCTACATAAAGGTCATATGCTGTCTGTTTCAGAAATTCTTCATATGAAAATCCAAAGATCGCACATGCACGCTGGTTGACATGAAGAATTGTTCCGCGTTCCCGTACGCTTATTAAAACCGGGACAGGCATTGCATCCAAAACTCGTCTATACTGTTCTTCAGAAGTTAACACCCTTTGTTCCAGATTCTCGGCTGTTGCATCTCCATGCTGGCTGGTAATTTTTATGGTCGCCTTGAGTCCCTTGATTTTTTTCTTGAGTTTTTTATTTTCCTTTTTGAGCTTTTGCAGTTCTTCGTTCTCACAGATCTCAACGCTATCGTCGTCACCGAAAACACTCACTTTATCCTGACTGTATTTATTTTGATTTTTTTGCTGCATCCAGTACTTTCCTGATCACAAATTGAATTTCTTTCCGTCCAAATGGTTTTTGGATAGTTGCCGTGATTCCTGTCTTCTTAAGCTCGATTTCATTTTTCGACAAGGTTCCTGATACCAGAATTACAGGGATATCCGAACGTATTTTTTTAATTTCTTTGATCAGTTTGATCCCGCTCATTTCCGGCATAAAATTGTCAGTAACAACTAAATCGAAATCTTTCGGTCGAGTTTTAAAAATTGTAAGAGCCTTCATAGCCCTCGTACATGAAACCACCTTGTACCCAATTGCCTTTAAAATCTGAATATTTATATCCAACACCATTGAATCGTCATCTACAAGCAGGATACGTTCGTTTCCTTTTTCGGCTCTTTTTGATTCAATATGGGGGCTTGCCGTTGCAGAATTATCTCTTGAGACAGGAAAATAGCAATGAAATGCAGTTCCTTTACCATCTTCACTTTTCACGCCTACAGATCCGCCATGTCCCAGGATAATCCCATGAACCATAGCGAGTCCCATACCACTTCCTTCTCCGACCGGTTTGGTCGTGAAAAACGGGTCAAAAATGCTATGAATCATGTCCTGGTCAATTCCCGGCCCGTTATCTTTTACTGTAATTTTCGCATATATCCCAGGCTCAAGTTTGGAAACAAGCCTTTCATCTCGCTGTTCTTCAGTTATATTGGTTTTATCTAGAAGGACTTCAATCATCCCTCCTTTTCCCGACAACGCATGCACTGCGTTCGTGATCAGGTTTGTCATAACCTGGTGAATCTGGGTAGGATCACCGGTGACAACCATAGATTTATTTCTGATATTTGATCGGATATCGATATTGGAAGGTGTCAAACTAGTCATCATTTTGACAACCTCTGCTGTGATTGCACTGATAAGGAAGGGTTTTTTTTCCTGCTCAGCATGTCTGCAAAAACCCATCATCTGCATGATCATGGATTTTGCCCTGCCTGCTGCTTTCAACACATTGTTCAAATATTCTTTTTTTTTTATGTCCATTTTCGGATCAAGTAAATTTATTGTTAATTCCGTATAGCCGAAAATTGCAGCCAGTATATTATTAAAATCGTGCGCTATACCGCCAGCCAGGGTTCCGATAGCTTCCAGCTTCTGTGTTTGTCGTAGCTGTTTTTCCAAAGCCATAACTTCGGTTAGATCATGTATGATAGTTAGAATACAGTTCTGGCCGTCAAAATAAATCCGGTGAGAAAAGAGTACCGCAGGGAAAATTGTACCTTTCGAGGTTTTTAGTTCAACACGAAAACCGCTTACTTCTCCTCTTTTCGACAAACTTTTCAAAAACAGGTTCCATTCATCCTGGTTATAGTACAATGATGATGCTTCAACTCCGACAAAATCTTCAACATAATAGCCGAATGTTTTCTGAGCATTCAAATTGGCAAAAACAGTTTTTCCATTTTCTTTTGATATAATCATCGGCACAGTTATGGTTTCCGCGACCACCTCAAATTGTTCTCGCATCCGAGTTTCTGTTTTTCCGGAGTAACTCGTAACTATCTTCAGAGTTGCCTCTAACTTACTTATTTTTTTTTGAAGATTTTTTATAATGTTATCTTTATCATCCGTCATTGTGTTTTTCCTCATAGGCACATGGAACTTCAGAGAATTAATAGACCCAATTATCGACGGAGCTCCGGTCTACCATATCGGGCATTTCATTTATTGGGAACTCCTTACAAAAAATATTTTGGGTTTGTCATCGGGTTTCGATTCATAGGTTTATACATATTCAACCTTCCGGCATTTCCCAAATAATTACCTTAAAGCCCATCAATCTCTTGCTGAATTTATGCAGATTATTCGAAAATAATTTCCAGATTATCCATCAAGTCTGTGAATGTAGGGAGAGTTTCAACTTGCCATGTCAGTGAATTCGAGCATAAAATCTTCATATAAAGATCCTCAATGTCGTCAGCTTCCATAACCAGGGAAACACAGATCGTTTTTATGCCCGAACTGTTGAGAAACGTTAAATCTCTCAGATCGAAAATGAGTTCTGCCGAACCTGTTTTATCTTTTGATGATTCTGTCATTATATCAAGTACTTTTTCAAAAAAATCCTCGATTTTTTCGTATTCTTCAGGCATTGCAGCTAGTTTCCCCGACATAGCAAGTTTTCCTTTGCCATCAAAATTTACCTTATAACCTTTTCCTTCGATATTCATGTCATGCATCCTTTCTTGTCAGTGAAAGCCTTGCAAGGCTTGTTACAACAGCGATCTCAGATCCCATTTCAATACGCCAGGCCAGTTTGACACCCTGCATTATGATTCGGATAAAACCGAGTTGAGATGTACTCTCTCCCTGCTTTTTAGCTGCTTTAGCCGCCTTCATTTTTTGCTTGAAAAGTTTTCTGATGTTATCCGTGTCCAGTATCAGTTGAGCAGAAGATTGAAGATCCGGTATTTGGGACAGATCGCTTTTATTCACTACATAAACCAGAAGTTCATCCCTTTTCAGGCACAAATCCGTAGTGATGATATAATCATGATCCTGACAGCCGTATTTAACTGAATTTTCTATCAATTCCACGCAAACAGAATGCAGAACCGTCTGTATCTGTTTTTCCTTTTCCGAATCTACGAACAGAGACCATATATCGCCCATGAATTCGGCTGAACGATCTTTTGATGCCCAGAGCTTTTTCTGATTGATCGATTTGGCTCTAAGCCTCAATGTACTCGAAAGATCAAATTTTTCGCCTCCCTTTGAATCTATAAAATCTCCGATCATAAATGTTTTCTCTTCAGTCATCAGATCCTCCTTTTTTTCACTATTACCAATAGTCACGTTATGACTTCATTGTTATCACATCATTTGAAAATATCAACCATAATATTTTCCTTCATATCTCTCATCAAAAAAATCTTTTCTTTTCACAATCACCAAAGTCATATCATCGTCCCACTTGTTATCACTCCACCGGAGTACATCAGCTATAATATTTTTCTTCATGGCTTCGGGTTCTTTGCAGGCATGTCGTTCCACCAGTGTAAAGAACCATTATATCTCCTTCTCCCATTTCAAAATATGAATTTTTTGTGGGTTTGGAAATATTTTTTTTAAAGTTAAGATAAACGCCTCTTCTGTGCCATCATCATGATCAAGCCAGGAGCAGCGCCGTGACCTGACACATCGCCTACAGCAAGCCAGAGATTGCCTGAACCGTCAAAGGTAATATCGTAAAAGTCGCCTCCTGCTTCATCTGCCGGAAGCAAAATGTGTCGCCTTGCCGGTTCGGATATTAAATTTTTCCATGCCTCCGCCTGCTGCATTCCATAAAATAAGTACCTGTACAAAAGTTTTGTAACCTTTTCAATGGAGTGCGGAAATAGAGCGCAGCGGTTTTTCGCTACAATGGAGTGCGGAAATAGAGCGCAGCGGTTTTTCGCTACAATGGAGTGCGGAAATAGAGCGTAGCGGTTTTTCGCTACAATGGAGTGCGGAAATAGAGCGCAGCGGTTTTTCGCTACAATGGAGTGCGGAAATAGAGCGCAGCGGTTTTTCGCTACAATGGAGTGCGGAAATAGAGCGCAGCGGTTTTTCGCTACAATGGAGTGCGGAAATAGAGCGCAGCGGTTTTTCGCTACAATGGAGTGCGGAAATAGAGCGCAGCGGTTTTT
>JAUCGE010000083.1 GCA_030377965.1 Desulfobacterales bacterium HSG16 | reverse complement strand
CAACCTATAAATTCATATAGGTTTTTATGTAAAAACGGCTGCCTGTCATGAAAGGTGAGAATTGTATGGAGCGTAAGAGAAATGGCTTTTATAGAAAGTACATTCGTATCAGAGTGGTTAAAAATATTTTTGAATCCACTATTTTGAAAAATATTTTGATTACTTGTGTGTCTATTGCTGTAATTTTTCCCCTTTTCAGTCTTTTTTTTGTAATTCCCTCATTCACAAAATTGTTGACTGACAATACAGTTAATGAAGCCGTTCGAACGGGAAAACACCTTACCAGGATACTTGAATCAAGACATGATGTTTTGTCAAAAGATACTATTTCGGATAGTATTATCACAAGGATAGGGAAAGTGAAAAAAGATTTTCAACTGGAAAAGGTGAGAATCTTTTCAAAAAACGGAAAAATTCTTTTTTCAACCGAATCCAGAGAGACAGGCAGGACAAATACACGAAAATACTTTCGAGATATCGTTGCCGCCGGCAGAGTTTATTTTAAGACAGTAAGAAAAAACAGTATGTCCGTGGAAGGCGATGTTCTGAAAGTCGATGTTGTGGAGATATATATACCAATAATGGAAAATGACAGTTTTCTTGGAGCTTTTGAAATATATTACGATGTCACACAAAGAAAAGCCAGACTTGATACTATCTTGTCATTATCGAATAATATACTCATTTTTATTGCCACAAGTCTTTTGTTTCTGATTATGTTCGTACTGCTCAAGGCGAGTCATACCGATCTGGAACGCACTCAGATGGAAGATGAACTGCGAAAAAGCCAGGATGAACTTGAAAAGCGGATCAAGGTACGAACTTCGGCTCTGCTGACTCTTAATAAGCAGCTACAGGCTGAAGTAAAAGAACGTGAAGTTGCCGAAAACGAGCTGAAACGAAGCGAGGCAATGTACAAAAATCTTTTCGACAACGCACAGGTGGGCCTCTTCAGAACCAGGATTGAAGATGGTAAATTACTTGAAGCCAATGATCTCTGCGCTAAAATATTCGGATATGAACATGATGAATTCATGAGACAATGGCATGCCTCAATGGAATATGTCAACCCCGATGATCGGATTCAAATGATGGACGAGTTGAAAAAAAATGGATTTATAAAAAATTTCAAGACCCGGTTTCGGAAAAAGGACGGTTCTGTCATATGGGTGGGTTACTCCATACAGATTTTTCCGGATCAGGGTTTTCTTGAAGGTGTGATGGTCGATATTACGGAACAGGAGCAGGCTCAGGAAACCAGAAACAAGTTGGAAAATATGCTCAGACAATCTCAGAAGATGGAAGCTGTCGGCACTCTGGCAGGAGGTATTGCCCATGATTTCAACAATATCCTCGGTGGAATCATGGGGTATGCGGAACTTGTGCGGATCAATTCTTCTGTAGATAAGGAAACCAGGCAATATGTGGAGCATATCCTGTCTGCCTGTAATCGAGCTAAAAGTCTGATAATGCAGATACTTACTTTCAGCCGTCAAAGCAAATCGGAAAAAAATCCCTGTTATATTGGTGTGGTGGTTAAGGAAGCATTAAAGCTTTTAAGGGCATCTTTGCCATCTACCATTGAAATACGTAAAAATATTGAAGCTGATTCAATAGCAATAATGGCCGATCAGACTCAAATTCATCAGGTAATTATGAATCTTTGCACCAATGCTTTCCTGTCTATGGAAAAGCAGGGAGGCATTCTTGAGGTCAGCGTGATAAATATAGAATTTTATTCCGAACTGGAAACGGCATACTATGATCTGAAGCCGGGGTGCTATTTACAATTGTCTGTGACTGATACCGGTTGCGGCATGGATTCAGAGACGATCTCCCGAATTTTTGAACCATATTTCACGACAAGGGAAACAGGAGAAGGAACAGGCATGGGGCTGGCGACTGTCCACGGAATAGTCAAAGATCACGGGGGAAGCATCAATGTTTGCAGTGAGCCTGGAACCGGGTCTTCATTTCATCTGTTCTTTCCTGTTACGAAATATGATATTGATTCCATGCCAGTCGGAACAGAACCACTTCCCAGGGGCAATGAAAGGATACTTTTCATAGACGATGAAAAATTTTTGATAGATATCGGGGAAAGCATGTTAAGCTGGCTTGGCTACAAAATCGAAAGCACAACTTTACCTGATTACGCTCTGAAAAAATTCAGTAAAGACCCGGCCAGGTACGATCTGGTGATTTCAGATATAACCATGCCGAAAATGACAGGGAAAAAACTCGCTGAAAAAATTCATGAAGTCCGTCCCGACATACCTGTCATCCTCTGCACCGGGTTCAACAGAGATATAACGCCTGAAAAAAAGATACTGGGAATAAGGAGTGTACTTTTAAAGCCCTTTACTTTAAAAAATCTTGCCGTGACTGTTCGTGAAGTTCTGGATGCCGAAGTAAAAAACTGAAAAATTTTTTTCAATCAATTGCCATTTCGGAAAAAATATATTATTAACCAATTCATGATTTCTGTTTGAGCAAAGGGATAAAAATATGGACGATATGATAAAAAAAGCGGCAAAAGATATCGTAAATGGCAGGCATGTTGTGGCTCTGACAGGCGCTGGCTGTTCGGTTGAAAGCGGTATCCCTCCGTTCAGGGGCAAAGGCGGGGTATGGGAAAAAATAGACCCTATGAAATATGCACACATCGATTATTTCATGAAAGAGCCTGAAGATGTCTGGCGGGTATTGATTGGCGAGATGAAAAACGTGATTGACCGGTCAAAGCCGAATGATGCACATAAGGGACTTGCACGTCTTGAAGAAATGGGTATTTTGAAAACCATCATTACACAGAATGTGGACGGCCTGCATCAGTTAGCCGGAAATATTGATGTGATAGAATTTCACGGCACCTTCGCATGGCTGCGATGTCTTAAATGTGGTAAAAGGATAAAAACCTCTGATGTTGATATGACAGAAATTCCGCCTCGCTGCGAATGCAGAGGAATCTGGCGTCCTGAATGCATTTTTTTCGGGGAGATGATTCCTTATATGGAGCTTGTACGTTCAAGAGAAGAAGCGCTCAGTTGTGATGTAATGTTAGTTATAGGTACGTCCGCAACAGTTCAGCCGGTGGCTTCCATGCCTCTTGTAGCCAAAGAGGGCGGGGCTGTGATAATCGAAATCAATGCTGAAAAAACCCCTTTGACCGAATATACCAGCGATTATATCGTGCAGGGGCGGGCAGGGCAGGTAATGCGTTCCATCGTCGAAGAGGTCGAAAAACTCAAATTATGAAAAATAACAGTAAAAAAAGTTTTGTCAGAACTTTATCTTTAAAGCCCCCATCATTAAGTGATAATACCGCAGATGTGGACAGACTCGTTCACAGCCTGAAAAACGAAATCAAGACAGATCATCTGATAATGGATTTTGATATGATCCAAAGTTTGCCTCATCTTATCCGTCAATGGGATTATCAACTTGACTGCATACTTTACAGAGATGGAACAAGATGGGGAATAGCCGGTATTAAAGGGACTGATGATCCATCTCCTGTCTGTGGTATTGCCGTAGATCTTGGCACTACCCGTGTGGTGATGCAGATTGTTGATCTTGTTTCAGGCCAGACTCTCGGCCAGATCGCTTTTGATAATCCTCAGATTCGAATCGGGCCTGATATTCTGGCAAGAATTCATCATACGGATACTGATCAGGGGCTTAACCATTTAAACCGGGCTATCATAAACGGCATAAACGAGAATATAGAAAAACTTGGCAGGTCGTGTGGTATAAAGCCTGAAAATATCTATCTGATGACTCTGGCCGGAAATACTGCAATGACCCATCTTTTTTTAGGACTTGACCCTCACTGGATTATAAGAGAACCCTATATCCCGGTCATCAACCGTCCTGGAACTATAGAAGCAGAAACTTTGGGCGTTAAGATCAATCCTCATGCTCGAATATTCACTTTTCCTAATATTGGAAGTTATTTCGGGGGCGATCTGATAGCCGGAATTTTATATTCGGGAATGGACAATTCTGATGAGACCGCCATTCTTGTGGACGTGGGAACCAATGCCGAGGTGGTTTTAGGAAACAGTCAGTGGCTCATTGCCTGTGCGGGTGCTGCCGGGCCTGCTCTGGAAGGCGGGGTTACCAGAATGGGCATGATGGCAGGTCCTGGTGTGATCGACAAAGTTACAATAGATCCTGCTACACGAAATCTTTCAATTCGCACCATAGAAAACCATGATCCAAAAGGAATATGCGGTTCCGGTCTCATTGATCTTGCAGCACAATTATTTATTGCACAAATGCTCGATATCAGGGGACAGTTACTGCCGTCTGCATGTGGCAGGCGATTTAAAAAAAAAGACGGGGTTGGTTATTTTGTGGTTGTAGATAAAAACGAATCTGCGACAGGTGAAGAGCTTACAATCTCACAGGTTGATCTGGACAGCCTGGTTCGTTCAAAGGCTGCCATGTACACGATCCTTGAGACTATCACATCGACAGTCGGCATCCAGCTTGACGAATTGGAGACATTTTATATTGCTGGAACATTCGGATCTTTTATCGATCCGAAATCAGCCATTTCTATCGGCATGATACCGGATCTGCCTCTTTCCTGTTATGATGCCATAGGCAACAGTTCTTTAGGAGGTGCGGCTATGGCTCTTACAGATTCGGAATGCCAGAGGAAAATTGACATGATCAGGGACAGGATTACTTATATCGAATTAAACGTCAATCAGGAATTGATGAACCGGTTCAGTGCTGCAAAATTTCTTCCACACACGGATATCTCACGGTTTCCAAGCGTAAAAATATGAAAGCAAACACCCGCATTCTCGTTCCCACGCTCCGCTTGGGAACGAGGTGTTAATATGAGTGCGCCAAGCAAAGCTAATATAGGCAAGCTGGACAATCCAGCTCGTGCAATGGCTCTAACCACCAGCTTTCGACAATGTGTCGCATGAAAGGCTGCTGAATTTCATACGAATAAGAGTGACAGCCCCGACGTTGCTCAATCTGATCGAGAAGTTTTTGAAAGCCGGATACATGGATGATGGGAAACTGGTTGAAACTGACATGGGAACACCGCAGGGGAGCATACTTAGTCCGTACTTTCCAATATTTTTCTGCATTATGTGCTTGACATATGGCTCGAACAGACGGTGAAATATGCAGACGATGCAAGACGAATCGAACGGACACTGAAAAATCGATTCAACAGGTACGGATTGGAGATCCATTTAGAAAAATTGTTAAATTCAGGATTTGGTACAATCACCATGATTAAAATGGTATCATTTTATCCGGTGTTTTTGATATCATTTTGTGCCGATGGTGACAGGCGCTTACCATAAACGGACTCAGTATAAAAATCATGATGATGATCCATGTGTGTTTTTTCATTGTTGATTCTCCTGATTGAATTTATCCGGGATATACTCTTTTCCAATTAATTTTTGTGTCATTCGTTGTCTGAACTGGGATTACAGGGGATTTTTGGGATTGACAGGATTTTCTAATCACATCATCCCGTAATTCTTACAAAATCCCAATCCAAACGACGGCAAAAGCCTTGAATTTGGATTGCGGGGGAAGTTTCGGGTATGTTTTTATGACTCAATGCGTTATTGCGTCATAAAACCAAATTTGTCGCTAACGGGGATAAATCCCCTGCACCCCTGACTGTCAAATCGGCAAATATCTAAATAACCAAATTTTCAAATAATCAAAGGTTCAATTGCCCGCGCGCACCGGCAAAACCCGGTAGGTGCCGGAATAAGACTGAGCGTTCTGGAGCTCGCCGCCGTAACGGAAATAGAAGAAGGCAGCGGACGAACCACTTGTTTCCGAAGACCAGGGACAGCAGCAGGTAAGGCTTATTAATTTTGTCAGATGAATTTTATAACTACCATAACAACTTATTCCATACCCTTTATTTTCATCATAAAGCCCCCTCAATTCATTTATCGTTGGCAGCCTCCAATCCGTATATCCGCCCCCTTGATAGTTCTCACAATATCTCTTCGCATTCTTCCAGTTTATATCTTTCCCATTATCCTCTGCCGCCCACATCAGCCTGGTTTCAGTATCCAGAACAGTTCCATTTTCATAAGCGATAAACCGACCATCTCTGTCTATTTCCTTCGACTTTGCTCCAGAATATGAAACAGATACAGGCTTTGGTTTTCGCTTTTTTTTCAGCTTTATTTTTTCCCAATGAGAAATACGAGATTTTGAATAAGAACGCATTTCATCGTCTTTTTCGGAAAACTGGTTGTCACTTGCAACCGCTGCAAGAAAACGTTTCCATGCCACTTCTTTCTGCTTCGGTTTTACATGTCTGTCACTATCAATTTTCTGCACCTGAAGGAACTTTTTTCCCATTGATTCCTGCCAGATACCCCATTTTTCTTCGGCTTTTCTTCGAATTTCAGCATTTTTGATAATATCGTCAAAAGACACATCGATTTCACCAGGCAGCGAAAAAGTATTCGGCTCTACAGGTTCTGCTTCATTTCCGGGCTTCGACTTCTTGTTTATAAAGAAAAACTGTCCATCTTCATCTCCGACACCATGAATAAACTTGCTTATAGGAGTTTGATTCGAATTGCGGGTAACCATTGCCTCGACTGCCACTCCGAGTTGTTTTCCGCTCAAATAAGGAAATCTGTTTTCTTTCAACGTTTTCAGAAAATAATACGCAAAGATGCTATGCCCCTCTTTCCCGCCGTCAGCAACCGGTTCCATGCCGCCGGATGTCAGGATATTACGTGATGGCTTTCCATATTTTTCCCTGAAATATCTATCGTCGATATCTGTTTTCACTGCACGGTGTTCTTTGTTGAAGCTGCCGCTGAAACATGAATCGGAAACAAGGAAGACATGCTGAATGCCCTTTTTATCCAGCGCTGCGATAGATCTGTAGATTGCATTGTTTTCAAGAAAGGTTACCGGATCTTTCGTGGCCTCGCTCGTCACCCAGTAACCGATATCGAAAGTCTCGTCAAACCAGCCATGACCCGCGTAATAAATAAAAACATTATCACCTTTTTTTACTCTTCGCTTCACAAGATCGCGGAGTTCTTTCATGATACGGCTCTTTGTGGCCTGCCGATTTTTGAGCGGAACGATGTTTTCTTTTCTGAAAAAATACATCTTTTCAAGCAGTTCGCAAACCGCTTCTGCGTCATTGACCGCTGTTTTCAGATTCGGATGGCTTTTATATTTATCGATTCCGATCACCAGGGCGTGATTGACTCCACTGGAATATTGCTTTTGAAGTGTCGATCCGTCCAGTTGACTACGAATTTTTACGATTCCGCGCTCAGAAGCCGCGCTTGCCATAAACGGGGTCAGTATAAAAATCATGATGAATAAATTGATCCATGTGTTTTTTTTCATTGTTGATTCTCCTGATTGAATTTATCCGGGATGATGATGGAGCGTATTCTTCTTTCCATCAGCCTTCCGGAAACCCGGTCGTTTTGCTGGACAACCATAATTTTATCGTATCTGTTCAATGCTTTTTTCAGGTATGTTCCAAGTCTGAATACCGGGAATCCAACCCGTTTGCCAAGACGCGGTCTGTTATCGCCATGCTTAAAGGGGAACAGTTCGCGGGCCTGATTTACCCTGTTTCCGTAAAATTCATAATATCTGCCAACCTGAAAGAACAGGAAATATTCGCGGTATCTATTGCTGAACCAGCGATATTGAAGTCCAAAATTCGAAAAACGCGGGAATTTATCCATGCGTTTGGCCTTTCCTTCTTCAAGTCCTTTTTTGACCGGATCTTCTGCCGGGTCATTGAATATAACTTTTTCGAGAAGCCAGGAGATTTCAGGGTTGTTTTCTTTTTTATTCAGAATTTTAAAAAGGATCTTTTTATTGATGGATATAAAAAAGGATCTGACATCAATTTGAAGGAAAAAAGCCGGACATGAACCATTATGCCCGGCCTTTAACATAAAATTTTTCAATCGTTTCACTGCGGCATGAACGCCTTTTTTTTTGCGGCATGCATAGCTGTCATAAATAAACTTTGGTTCCCATTTCGGTTCCAGGTAAGATACCAGAAGATGATGAACCACCCGATCCCGGAAATCGGCTGCAAAGATTTCCCGGATCTTGGGGCTTTCGGTGACGAAGCAGGTAGACGGAAGGGGGCTGTATGTACGCGATGCTAATTCATCCTCAAGCTTGAGCAGTTCAGTTTCAGCGTCAATTTCAAAATTCATGGCGCTTAGGCTGCTCCGCTTGTTTCTGCGGCAATCAAGCCATGCTTTATAGATATTTTTAAATAAAAAAACTGAATTGTCCATTTGCCCGCGCGCACCGGCAAAACCCGGTTGTTGTTGGAATTTGACTGAGCGTTCTGGTTCTCGTTGCCGTTATTGAAATTGAAGTTGGCAGCGGACGAACCACTTGTCCTCTATCTTGATCGGATTCACATTCATATCGAATCCGCCACCGGCAGATCCATCCCAATGGGCAGGATTGCCTGAATAATTATGCCACATGGGCGTAGAAGACCCAAATGAACTATCTCGGCACGCTCCGCACTCCCTCTCATCTGTAACGATGTTCAGAAGACGGATTCTGACCGTTTTCCAGTTTGCGCACATGCTTCAGCCACCCTTCCGCCTGCCTGCTGACATCCGTCACCTGGTTAATGGCTGTTTCAAACGATTTGAAATTATGAAAAGCCTTCACCTCCTTGCATACTCGAATTATAAATTTCAATTCTTCAAGAGTTACCCTCAGTTCTTCCAGAAGAGGAGTCTTGATTTTTGAATTGTTGGTACGAATGATAATTTTCACAGCTTTTCGAGCCGTGTTTCGAAGATCCGTACCATTCGTGTATTTATGATACCTGGAAAAGTTCTTAACAATGTTTTCGGAAAAAATCAAGAAATTATAAGTTTTTTGATAGATTGGAAGATGTTCGTATTTGGCCATGATGATCCTTGTCAATATAATTGATTGTTTTATATGGTTAAAATTACAGTCTGCCGTTTTGCCAACTTATATTTGCGAAAAACCGCTGCGCTCTATTTCCGCACTCCATTGTGCTGTATCTGCAAAGGTTGCAAAACTTTTATAAAGGTACTTATGAGTTTATGACGCATAGCGTTATTGCGTCATAAAACCAAATTTGTCGCTAGCGGGGATAAATCCCCTGCACCCCTGACTGTCAAATTGGCAAATATCTAAATAACCAAATTTTCAAATGACCAAAGTTTCAATTGCCCGCGCGCACCGGCAAAACCCGGAAGTAGCTGGAAATGGACTGAGCGAACTGGAACACGTTGCCGTCAAAGAAATAGAAGAAGGCAGCGGACGAACCACTTGTTTCGGAAGACCAGGGACAGCAACAGGTAAGATGGATTAATCTCGTAAGATGATTTGTATAGTCTGTATTACATTTCATTGTATATCCTTTATTCTCATCATAAAGCCCCCTCAACTCCTTTATCGTCGGCAGCCTCCAATCCGTATATCCACCCCCTTGATAATTCTCACAATACCTCTTCGCATTCTTCCAGTTTATATCTTCCCCATTATCCTTTGCCGCCCACATCAGCTTGGTTCTGGTATCCAGAACCGTCCCATTTACATAAGCGACAAACCGCCCGTCTCTTTCTTTGACTCTCACCTTTTCACCACCGGATTTTTTCGACAAGCGGACAAAAAGGTTCTTGTCTTCTCCTGCCGACAAACTGACCCACTGCTTCCTGGCTTCATGTCCTTTTGCCGAAACTTCGACATGATACCGCCCTGGTTCAAGCTCGATTCCCTGATAATATGAAGGGCCGATATTCAAAATTCTCACGTTTGCGCCTTCAGGATCGGTTTCAACATAAAGATTACCCCTGGAAGGCTTATCCTCCTTTAAATCCACATACATGGACATGGAACGGCCTTTTTTCATGCGTATTGTTTTTCGATATGTTTCAAACCCGCTTTTTTCCACACTCAAGCGAATATTACCCTGTGAAATCTCCAGATCCGACAGCGGAGTATTGCCAGCGAAACGTCCGTCAAGCAGCACTCTTGCACCTGAAATATTCGATTCAACCGAAAGCAGAGCTTTGTCTGAATCCGTTCTATCGTCTATTCCAGACCCGGAAGATGCCAGAAGAAACACGAAGTCACCCCGATCATAATTTTCATCACGAAGTTTTCCATAGCGCGGTGTCTGTTTCGACATAGTCAGATTGGTTATACGATCTGTCATAAACATCCCTAGTTCAGCAGCGGTAAGATAGCCATCACTGTTTGCATCGGCTTTTTCCTGTTTTTGCAGCGCACGGATGAAGAGTTTGCGGAACCTTCCGTCATCCATGACTTCCTGGTCGGCATCACCGGAAGTCAGGAACTGGCGTACCGGCATTGTAGTTGCGCGTGTAATGGCAGCGGGTGGACGGGAACGCCCTGTCGAGAATACTGTGCCTGAAAAGCATGAATCGAACACCGCATAAACATGCTTTGACTGGGCAAGACGCATGTATTCGCCAAAACGGCGCATGGATAGAGCTTTCAAGCGGAACCGAGCGCCTTTTTCAGGGTCGGGCGCATCTGACGGGACAAGAAATCCCTCTCCTTTTATAGTGTGTCCGTGTCCGGCAAACCATACGAACAGCCTTGCATTGGGATTATCGCCCTTGAGGACGAAAAATTCCTCAAAAACGTTTTCGAGATCAGCAGAATTCAGATTTTTCTTTAACGTGACTTGAAATCCTTTCTTTTTCAATGCATCTGATATCAAATTCGCATCACTGACAGCATCTGAGAGTCTTGGCCAGCCATTGGTATATTTATCGATTCCGATAATCAGCGCATAACTGGAATCATACAGCTTCACTTCACCGGCAACCGGGGCGCTCATGCTCTCACGCTCTTTGATTTTTACCCTGACAATACCGCGTTCTGCAAATGCGACGGTGAAGAATGCCATGCACAGGATTGAAACTATGCAGAGAGTTAGAAGACGATTTTTCATGATTAGTTCTCCTTTTTGGTTAATTGTCTGACAGCATCTATATCATTCTGCTAATTTCCCCAAACATTTTATCAAGCCGTTTTTCCGAAACCCGGACAGGAGTTTTCAATTCCTGGGCAAACAAAGATACCTTCAATTCTTCGATCATCCAGAAATAATTTTCCACAGCCTCGCGTTTTTCATCCGAAGTTCTGGACGAAAGGGTTGAAAGCAGTTGGTCAAGGCGGTCTGACTGAATTTTTACTTTTCTGGCTCTGGTCAAATCCTTTGCAAGATTGAGAGGGCCTCTCTGAGCGCGGATGGAAATAGCCCTGATATATCGTTCGAGATCCGGCATACGGTTCGTATCGTATAATGTTATGAAATTTTGAGGGACAAGCCGGAGCAGAAAATCTCTTAATTGAGCGTAGAATCCAGATAGAATTGACTTGCCGGCAGCTCTGGTTTCGAGATCGTAAATGAGGGATCTGGACTCGTGATAGACTTTTAATACTTTAATGACATTATCTGTTTTTTTCTTACCCTGCTGTACGATTTTTGATGAAGCCTCTCTGGCATATTCAAAAAATTCTTCTTGTTTTCTTATATTTCTGGAAAAAAGATCGAATATAATGACCTCACAAATCCTTTGTTCCACCTGCCTGATTCCTCCGAAGTAATTTGCCTGGATTTCCATTGATTTTGGCAGAACTGTAGTTTTTTTCAAAAACTTCAAATCTTTTGATAAAACAAGGCGGAAAAGAGCCATAACACCGGCTTTATGCGAAGCCAGAGCTTCATCCCGGTTTGAAAACAAACGGCGGTTTATGATAGATTTATCATATTCCAAACCAGGAAATACTATAAGGCTTGGCCCCTTTTTTTTCTGCACAGAATTTTTGTCAATTACAGAACCGTCGTCTCCAATGTCTCTTATGTCCATAGTTTCCGGCAGATTGCCGAAATCCCAGGTCGTGATATTTGTTTTATCCCACTTTTTTCTTGCCTGTTTTATAGCATCGGGATCTTTTTTTACACGAAAGGACTGGGCAAGGATGTGCCTGTCTCTTCCTGAATAAAGCTCTTTTCCATCAGGCCCGGTTATGGAAAAACGCATTTTAAGATGATCAGGCAGATCATCTTCAGGCCATGCCTTTGCTGGAATATCCACGCCAAAACGTTTGTAAATGAATTTTCCCAGGGCATTGGCAAGGGAAGTGTTTTCTTTTTCGGACAGATCCATCTGGTCGATGATTATATCCACAGTACCGGATACTGGCACAAGTCTCTTACGGTATTGTTTTGGCAGCCCTTTGATGAGCAGAGTAATTTTTTCCTTCAATAGACCGGGTACAAGCCATTCTGTAGCGTTCTTCGATATGGCTCCGGCATGGTCAGACGTTATTTTTACAGTTACACCGTCATCTGTCTTTTTCGGATCAAACCGGTACTGACAGGAAAGATCCAGCCCGCTGATGTTGATCTTGTCAGGAAACTGGGCAAGCTCGTCTTGTTGGGGAGAATAGCGGGTAAGTTCGTCAGGATTCATCTTTAAAAAATTATCCCCGCCCTTTCTCTTCAGAAATTGTTTCAAGGAAGCGACATCATAGATATCTGGAATTCGCTTATCATAAAAGTCGAACATATCCTGTTCGCTTATCAGAACATCCCGTTTTCTGATTTTATCTTCCATATCACGAATACCGTCGATTAATTTTCGATTGTGTTTCATAAAGCCGAAAGGAATTCTCGTGTCCGCTTCCACAAGAGCGTTTGTTATAAAAATCTCTCTTGCATGCTGAGGATCTTTTGGGCCGTATGACACTGTCCTGCCCGGTACTATGACAAGGCCATACAGGCTGACCTGTTCTTTTGCTACTACTTCTCCTCTTTTTCGCTCATAATGAGGTTCTGTGTAAAGATATCTGCATCGGTCTTTTGCAACAGGTTCAAGCCAGGTGACATCTATATTGGCGACGATCCGGGCAAACAGCCGGGAGGTTTCCACCATTTCGGATGCAACAACCCAGATCCCTGCCTTATTGAAGAGTCCTGAACCGGGGAAAATCATGACCTGGCGATCTCTTGCCGCCTGAAAAATATTTTTTTCTTTTTTCTTGGCTATGTTGGAAAGAAATCCGCTGAGAATTGATTTGTGGATGGCTATATATAAAGGATCGAATCTTTTTTCTTTATCCGATTCATTTTGTCCCGGTTTCATTTTTCTTTGTTTGTTTTTTATCTGTTTATTTTTTTTCAGCCCCGTTTTTCCTGATGCTTTATCGTTTGAAAGTGCAGGCCGGTTTTTATCTTTATCTTTCAGGTCTGTAAAGCCGTGTTCTTTCAATATCAATCGAATCTGTCGGTGGATATCCTGCCATTCTCTTATCCGCCTGAAAGAAATAAAGTTTTTCTTGCAAAATCTCCGGACAGGCCCGAATCCTTTTTCATTGCCTCTTACTTCTCTTATTTTCTTCCATATGTTTAAAAGCGTTATGAAATCGGAATCTCTATCCTTCAACAGAGCATGGGCCTGGTCAGCGAGAACCTCTTTTTCCACCGGCCTTTCCCTTGGGTCCTGGATGCTCAATGCTGATGCGATAACAGTCATTTCATCAATACAGTTCAAATCTTTAGCTTCGATAAGCATGCACGAGAGCCTCGGATCAAGAGGGATCTTAGCCATCAAAATCCCTTTTTCCGTAAGTATCGGCTTTGGTGATATGCCTTCTTCCGAAGCAGGTTTATATTTAATCGCTCCCAGTTCTTCCAGAAGATTGAACCCGTCTCTGATGCTTTTATCAGCGGGCTTGTCGATAAAAGGAAATTGTTTTACATCTCCAAGTTTTAAGGAAATCATCCTTAATATGACTTCGGCAAGATTGGAGCGCAGAATTTCAGGAGGTGTGAACAGGGGGCGGGAATTATAATCGTCTTCACTGAAAAGCCGGACGCAGATACCATTTTCAACCCTGCCGCACCTGCCCATTCTCTGGTCAGCGCTGCTTCTTGAAACAGGGATTACCGGAAGAGCGGTTGTTTTGGATCTGGGCAGATACCTGGAAATCCGGGCAAGGCCGGTGTCAACTACGTATTTTATGCCGGGTATTGTAATGGAAGTTTCCGCAACATTTGTGGCAACTATGATTTTGCGGCCATGTGTTTTTGCAAAAACTCTTGTCTGTTCGGCAGCAGAGAGCCGGGCAAAAAGAGGCATAATTGAGATATTCCGCTTTCTGTGCCTGCTTGTCAAGCCGCTTTCGATAAGGTCGCAGGTTTCCCTGATATCCTGCTCTGTGGGCATGAAGGTTAAGATATCGCCGCCATAGGGAGCTTCATCCATAAGCATACGGACAGCTTTTGCAGCCATTTCCACATGAGTTGTATCTTCTTCATCTGCCTGCATATATCTTGATTCCACAGGATACATCCGGCCTGAAACCTCGATTACCGGGGCATTGTCAAAGGCTTTTGAAAATTTTTCCGTGTCGATGGTAGCTGAAGTTATGAGCAGTTTCAGATTTTTTCTTTTTTTGAGCAGATTTTTTAAAATCCCCAGAACAAAATCGATGTTAAGACTCCGCTCATGAGCCTCATCTACTATGATGGTATCGTATTCGTTTAAAAAAGTATCCCGCTGAGTTTCAGCAAGCAGGATTCCGTCAGTCATGATTTTTATATAGGCATCTTCATGAGTATTATCCTGAAACCGAATTTTGTACCCCACAGATTTACCAAGTTCTTCTCCGAGTTCTTCGGCTATTCTGCGGGCTACCGAAGAAGCGGCTATCCGTCGAGGCTGTGTGCATCCGATTTTCCCATCTATTCCGCGTCCTGCAATGAGGCAGAGCTTTGGAATCTGTGTTGTCTTGCCTGACCCGGTTTCCCCTGAAATTATGACCACCTGGTTTTTTACGATAGCATCTATAATGTCATCTTTTCTGTCGACAATTGGAAGATCCGTGTTCAGACGAATTTCAGGGATTTTATCTATTCGCTTCTGTCGTTTTCTCATTGAATCCGAAATACGTTTTTTTATCCCGGAAAATCGTCTGTTCAGGCTCGAATCATCTGTTTTATCTTTATTTATTTTACTTCGCCTGGCTTTTGCAAGGTCGCTTCGAAGCCTGCGAATCTCTTTGTTAAAGATAAAACGTTCCGATCCCATTGTCCTGGACAAAAGGGATTGGATCTGTCGAATATCGATTTTTTGTTTTACGTTTTTTTTTTCAGTGTTCATAATCATTTTGGGTTTTTCCGGTTGGGTTTTTCTGGATAAATATGAAAATCCGGGCATCCTTTTTTTTATATCCGATCCATAAACATGCTCAGGTTTCGGAAAAGAGTTTCAAAACTTTCAAGGGTTATATGCTCATCATCGGCATGCAGGCTGTTTTCTCCTTCAGCTCCCCATACAATGCCATCTGTATCATGATCGGCAAGATATCTTGCATCGCTTGCTCCATGCTCAAATCCGAGGCTTGCATCAGGGCAGACTTCAAGTAATTTATCAAGGTAAGATGATTTTCCTCCGAAAAATACTGATTCTTTTTTTTCTATGGAGACATTTCCAGACACTGTTTTCCTTATTTCTTCGGCCAGTTGGTCAGGATCATCATTTTCCGTGTATCTTATATCGCATAAGGCTTCAGCATAATCCGGAACCTGATTGAAGGATTTGCCTGCGTTAAAAACGCTCAGATTGAGAGTCTTGTGCCAGTGGTCGGGAGAAGATTCTTTAAAAAGAGTTTTTATTTTTATGCAGTCATCCATCAGTTTTTCTATTGCATTTTCTCCCAGCCACGGCCTTGATCCGTGAGCTGTTTTCCCATGAACACTTATCTTCAGATTCAATATCCCCTTTTCCTTTATGATGATATTATCAGGGCTGCCCCCGTCAAGGGCTATGCCAAAATCGGTTGAAACATGGCCCAATGCATATTTTGCGCCGTTCACTCCCCCGATTTCTTCATCGCCCGTAATCATGATGCCGAAGGGCAGATCGTTTTGACCCATGCCTTTTTCTGCAAGCTTCTGGATATGATCTCTCATCAAAATCATGGACAGGGCAGCAGCATATTTATCGTCAATACTTCCGCGTCCAAAAAGTCTGTCATCCTTGACATAAGGTTTAAACAATTCGTCAGAAGCGCTGACCACATCAATGTGTGACATCAATAATACCCTGGCAAAACCTGATTCAGGCATGGCAATAATCGAAGGAATCCCTTCATGGGTCAACCGAGTGAATTTGATTTTATTGGTTTTGAGCCAGTTTTCAATAAAATCAGCACACCGCTCGATTTCTTCGGGATTCTCTTTGACGGTTTTAAAACGGATCAGATCTTTTGTCAGTTCTACAAGTTCCTGTGTCATTTTATTTCATCTTTTTATTTAGAGGGTTCAGAGTTTTCCATGTTCCTTCTATCTGGAACGCATACCAAAACCTCAATCATACAACGCATTTTATAGCATTTCAATCTTTATTCCGAATATGGATTTCAAATTTATATCAGGTATCTTTTTTCAATCAAACGCCAGATTCTCTG
>JAUCGE010000377.1 GCA_030377965.1 Desulfobacterales bacterium HSG16 | reverse complement strand
ACCAGGAGGTGTTTTGTGAAAGATGATATACAGTACGATTCCAAACCGTGGCTTGCCCATTACGATCCGGATGTTCCGGCCCATATTGATTATGAAGATATCTGTGTGCCTGATTTTTTGGAAAAATCGGCAAAAAAATATCCGAATAAAATGGCCTTTTATTTCCAGGGATATCGAATCACGTTCAGTAAATTTAACGAAATGGTAAACCGTTTCGCTACATGTTTAAGCGATTTCGGTGTAAAAAAAGGGGACAGTGTAGCAATTCTCCTTCCAAATGTCATTGCATGCCCGGCGAGCTATTTCGCGGTTGTAAAACTTGGGGCTGTTGCAGTTATGAACAACCCACTGTACACGGATCGGGAGCTTGAACATCAGTTCAACGACTCGAAAACCACTGTTCTTATAACTCTTGACCTGTTGTGCAACAGGATGATCGATTTACGAAATAAAACCGGTATAAAGCAGATTGTTTATACATCCATTGGAGATTATCTGCCTTTCCCTAAAAATCTTCTGTTTCCTCTTGTGGCAAAGAAAAAAGGACTGGCTGCTCAAGTCAAATCGAGTCATAACGTATTCAAATGGAAGGATATGATCAATAAATATCCCCCAAATCCGCCGAAAGTCATAATTTCCCCTGATGACACTGCAATGTATCAGTACACGGGCGGCACTACCGGAGTCTCTAAAGGGGCAATTCTGACACATGGAAATCTGAGCAGAAACGTGCAGCAGATCAATCGATGGACTACCGGCTTCAAAGACGGAAAAGAGATCATGATGGGGGCATTGCCATTTTTCCATGTTATGGGGCTTACCGTATCCATGAATTTTGCTATTTATAAAGGTTGGGGAAATATCCTTGTCCCCAAGCCCCAGCCAGAACAGCTTATAGATGCTATATCCAAAGGAAAACCCACACTTGCGCCCCTTGTGCCAACCATGTTCATAGGACTTTTAAATCATCCTGAAATCGAAAAGGCGGATCTGTCATCCATCAAGATGTGCTTTTCCGGAAGTGCTCCCTTAGCGCTGGAAACGATTAATGAATTTGAGAAAAAAACCGGTTCTATAATCGTAGAGGCATTCGGCATGACCGAATCCTCACCCGTAGTTCTTGTAAATCCTTTGGGAGATGGAAAAAGAAAAATAGGCAGCGTAGGAATTCCCATTGCCGATACCGTATGCAGGGCGGTAAGCTTAGAAGATCACAAAACAGATGTTCCCTTCGGCGAGGAAGGAGAATTGATAGTACAAGGTCCCCAGGTCATGAAAGGGTATCTGAATTTACCAGACGAAACTGCCAATACCATTATAGATGGCTGGCTCTATACCGGAGATATCGTAAAAATTGATGAAGACGGATATTTTTTCATTGTAGATCGTTTGAAAGATATGATTCTGTCGGGCGGCTACAATGTTTATCCCCGTGACATTGATGAAGTTCTGTTTGAGCATCCAAAAATCAAGGAAGCCTGCTGTATTGGCTTGCCTCATCCCACCAGAGGAGAGCATATCAAGGCTTTTGTCGTACTGGCAGAAGATGAAAGCGCTACGGAAAAAGAAATTCTTAATTATTGTGCAGAAAAGCTTGCAAAATACAAGCTGCCCACATCTGTGGAGTTCAGAGAAGAACTGCCCAGAAGCAACGTTGGCAAAATACTGAGAAAAAATCTGCGTGAAGAAGAGGCGAAAAAAATATAAGGGAATGGATAAAATTAAAACAACAGATTATATGAATATTGCA
>JAUCGE010000082.1 GCA_030377965.1 Desulfobacterales bacterium HSG16 | reverse complement strand
TAGAAATAAAAGGTTTCAGAGGTTTTAAAAAATTCAGGCTGAATGATTTAGGCCGCATCAACCTTCTTGTAGGCTCCAACAATGGGGGAAAAACCTCTGTCCTTGAGGCAATACAAATCCTTACCTCTCAAGGAGACATAGATCCTTTCTATACAACGGCAATGCACAGAGGGGAATATATCTGGCAGGCATATCGAGAAAAAGGGGCAAAACCGGAAATAGACATTTGCCGCTTTTTTTATAACTACAAAATGGAACTGAAAAGCTGTTTTTCGATACAGGGTAAATATAAAAACTTCACCAATGAATTACAGGCATCAATCATTAAAGAAGAACTCGATCCATTCTCTAATAAGATGGTTCTTTTTGATGAAAAACAAGAAAATATAAGTATTTACGCCTTAAAACTATCTTGGATAGATGGTATGATGCAACCCGAATTGCCGGGTATGCCGATGAAACCTTCAAAGACGTTGACATCACGCTTAAGCCATCAAGGCGGAATACCATATGGTATTCCGCCAAGATATACTCGCAGCTTGGCAAAACAGACAGACAAAGTCTTTTTTATTTCAACAGCTTCGTTGTCTTCCGATGAAATAATCGATCTTCTGGATGACATCATTTTAACCCCCGAAGAACAACTCGTCATTGATGCAATAAAAATTATTGAACCGACAATCGAACGGATAGCATCCATTGGCAGTGAAAGAAAAAGAGCTTATACAAAATCTTCAGCGGCAAAAGGGGGCGTTGTTGTAAAATGTAAAGGGATCGAACAACGGATTCCAATCGGAAGTATGGGAGATGGGATCTGGCGAATGTTGGGTATTACCCTTGCGTTGGTAAAAGCGGAAGGAGGAATATTGTTGATCGATGAGATCGATACCGGCCTTCATTTCACTGTCATGGAGAATATGTGGAAATTGATAGCCAAAACAGCCGAGAGATTGGATGTTCAGGTTTTCGCAACAACTCATAGCAGTGATTGCTGGACAAGCCTGGCAACCATTTTATACGATGAAAAAACTATTGATGGCAATGTTAGCATACAAAGAATAGAAAAAGATACTAAAGAGGCTGTAGCCTTTACAGAAGATGAAATAATAATTGCTGCGGAACGAGAAATCGAGGTCAGATAAATTGCCTGCACGAAAAATAAAAAGAAAAAAATTGCTTGTAGAAGGCGCTGAGGATAAAAGAGTTATTCCCGAGTTGATAGAAGCCAATGGTGTTTCATGGGGAGAAACCGCCCGGCAGGCAATCGTTTATATCAAGGAATTTGATGGAATAGAGAATTTATTGTCTCCTAATGTGATATCTACGGAGCTAAAAGACAGAGGGCTTGAAATCATTGGCATTATAGCCGATGCAGATGAGAGCGTGACAGATCGCTGGAAACAAATCAGAAATCAATGTTCGAGCATATTTCCAGGTCTTCCTGAGCAAATTCCGGAACAAGGACTGATTCACCATAATGACAAAGGATTGAAACTTGGAGTCTGGATAATGCCGGATAACCGAACAAGCGGAATGTTAGAAACTTTTCTGACCTACCTTGTACCTGATCATCAGGTTGACTCTGTCTGGAAACATGCAAAAGCCTCTCTTGAAACAGCTATGAAGATCGGAACTCCCTGTAAAAAGCACCATGAGGATAAAGCAAGAGTCCATACATGGCTTGCATGGCAAAACCCACCTGGCCGTCAGTTGCATAACGCGGTCATGGAAAGAATCTTTGAATCGTCTCATCCAAAAGCTCAACCATTTGTTCAATGGTTCAAGGATTTATATGATGTATAAAATGGTGTTGGATTCCACCACTTCGCTCCCTCAAACTCACTCCCGTAACGCATAAATTTCAATTTGCAAAACAGGCTCATATATGATTTAAATCATGTGAATCAGACATACTGGTTTTTTTATCTTACCTCAATGTGAAAGGAGAAAAAACAATGTTCTGGATTTTCCTGGCCGTATTATCAGTCCTCATCGGCAGCATCGTACCAATCCTTATCCCAAAAGAAAAAAAACAAGAACGAATGCTCATCCGTGTAATATCCTTTATGGCTGCCCTGTTTTTCGTAATATCGACCTCCTATGTTATCATAGATTCTAACAAAGTGGGGCATATGAAAAGAATCTACTTTGGAAAACCTATGGAATCCGGGCAAGTCATAGCCCTTGACGGACAGAAAGGCCCGCAGGCAACCCTTCTGCCGCCTGGATTCAAGTTCCAGTTGTTTCTCAACGTCATTTATGATGTAGAAGAAAAACCTGTCACTATCATCAAAGAAGGTTTTTACGGATTTATTTCAGCCAATGATGGCGCTCCTCTTGAAAAAGGCCAGTATCTTGCGGCAGAATGGCCAAAATCAAAATTTACTCAAATGCAGGATGCCAGCTTTTTTCTGAAAAACGGTGGTCAGAAAGGGCCGCAGTTGAGTGTACTCAAACCCGGTAATTATCGCCTGAACACTTATCTGTTCAATATAAAAATGCATAAAGCTACTGATATCAAAGCTGGTTTTGTTGGTGTCGTGAAATCTAACGTTCAGGAAACTGACAAATTTGAACTGGCCGAGGTTCCCCATGAGCTAAAAGGGGCTTTGTCAGTTCCTCTTGTCAAGAAAGGTTCTGCTGGAGTCTGGAACGAACCTCTGCCCCCGGGCCGCTATTACCTTAATCTTATTGCTTATAATGTAACTGGTATAGACACAAAGGTTCAGACATGGAACTACAAGGGCGGATACATACGCCGATATATTGATCTTCATGTCACCCAGGAAGGACAGATAGTTCAAAAGGAAAGATCAGAAAAGGTCGGAATGTCCGCTGATTCTGCTGATTCTGCTATATTTACGAGAATGGAGGGCTGGCTGGTTCCCCAGGAACTTCGCGTGCAGGTGCAGGTGGAACCGACTGATGCACCTTTTCTGGTTGCATCAGTCGGTACAATGGATTCTGCTGAAGACAAGGTTGTGACACCTTCAATCCGATCTGTTGTCAGGAATATCTGCGCTGCGGAAAAAGTGTTGAGCCTGATTGACGAAAACCGTGTGGAAGTGGAAGACCGGATAGAAATGGCTGTAATACCGGAGGGTAAAAAAGCTGGTATTACAATCAAAGATGTCCGTCTGGTCGATTCGATGGTTCCGCCCGAACTTCTGGTTGTAAGACAGCGTGAGCAACTCGCTGACCAGTTGGAAGAAACATTCAAGAAAGAAAAAGATGCCCAGGATCAGAGAATAAGCGCTGAAAAATCCCGAGCTACGGCAGATCAGCAACCTGAACTTGTCGCAGCAGAAATCCGGGTGGAAGTTGCGAAAAAGAATAAGCAGGCTGCACAATTGCAGGGTGAAGGAGAAAAACTTAAACTTACTGAAATTGCAGAAGGGCAGAAAGCTCAGGTACAGGTCCTTGGCCAGGACAGAGTTATGCAGCTGGCGGTTCTGGAAAAAATTCTTCAAGCCGCTGTTGCAAATCCTGATATTGTAAAGGTTCCAAGGGTACTGGTTTCAGAGTCGGGTGGCCTTGAAGGCGCTGCTGCGATCCTGGGAGCCAGCAATCTGGTACAAGGTGTTATTACGGGAAAGCCTGAAGGCGCAGAGGTTAAAAAGAAGCCTGAATAATTAAAGATTTACAAAAAATTAAAATATCTGATTATCAATGACAGGGCAGGTTCCACTTCATGCATTTTTTGACAGAAGTGGAACCCTGCTGGTTCTAAGGATTTAGATTTTCATGACCAGAACCGGTTTTCTTAAAGGGTTTAGTCCATATAAACAATTCATTTTATTTCCTTTATACATGCTTATCCTTGTGGCTGTTATAACGATTGGGATAAAATTGTGGCAACCTGGATTGAAGTCTCTGGCTCATAAAATTGAAAATGAACTTGCAAAAATTGATCCATATCCCAAACTCGAAAAACTGGCAGATATCTGTGAAAACAACGGAGAAAAACTCGAAAAAATACTCGATTTTTTCAAGATGGGATCGCAGTTTGACAAAGGTTTGAAAGCCCTTATCGAACAAAGATATTCAGATGCAGCCAAATTTTTTGAAGAATATGCAGAAAACAATGAGACAGAGGCAGGCAAAAGTTATTTCTATATGGGCAATGCTCTGTATCTTGACACCCACTACTCAAAAGCCGAAAGAGTTTTTTTAAAGTCAACCGACAAACAACCCGATTTTTTCCATGCATGGCACAATCGTGGAATTGCACTGAACAGGCTTGGAAAATACGCAAAAGCTGTCGAGCAATTCAAAAAATCGATAAAGCTCAAACCGGACTATATGGATTCGTGGGCAAATTCCGGCCTTGCCTTAAACAATCTTGAAAAATACAGTCAAGCTCTGAAAAATTTTCAAAAAGCCGTTAAACTGAATCCAGACCATGCGGATTCGTGGAACAATTCCGGCGTGACATTGACAGCTCTTGGAAAATACGAAGAGGCTGAAAAAAATTTTCAAAAAGCTGTTAAACTGAATCCAGATCATGCCAATGCCTGGAGCAATTGGGGCGCTGTTTATTTCTCTCTGGGAAAATATCAACAAGCCGCAGAAAAATACAAAAGAGCCTTTCGGTATGATTCAGAAAATGCGAATATTCTGTTCAACTGGGGTTCGGCATTGAACGCTCTTACCAGATACGAGGAAGCCTGTGAAAAATACAGTCGGGTGATCGAATTGAAGCCTGATGACGCGGATGCCTTGAATAACTGGGGCGTTGCCTTGAAAAATCTGGGAAGATATGAAGAATCCATAGAAAAATATAGGGAAGCGATAAAATACGCCCCCAATGATGCGGACATATTGAATAACTGGGGCGTTGCCCTGAATACCATCGGAAATTATTCTGCTGCCATAAAAAAATACGAAGATGCCATAAAAAACAATTCAGATCATGCAAACGCCTGGGCAAACTGGGGCATCGCCTTGAAAAATCTGGGTGAACATTACAAAAAATCTACGGTAAAATACAGAGATGCCATGTCCCGGAAGCTGAATGAAAAATCTGGATCAGATACTTTACGGGTACGAAAAGGCAACAACCCCTGATAAAAACTCAGGGGTTTTTTGCCGCAAATCCATATCACCGATAACATTAGGTACTGGATGAAATTAATTCCATCATAAAAGCACATCCAGCACTTCGTGTTTCTTGATATTCAAAACCTGCTCAATATCCAGAAGAATTTTCACACCACCTTTTGTCTTGGCAATAGCCAGAATATGGCCTGTGTTTATGTTGAATCCGAATGAAGGTGTCTCTTCGATCTCGAAAGCCTTGATATCAAGTACCTCTGTCACTGAATCGACCGCTATGCCTATGAAGAAAGCGGTGTCATCCATATCGAATTCCAGAACGATAATACAGCTTCTGTCAGTGTACTCGATTGACTCCATCCCGAATTTCATCCTAAGATCAGTCACGGGGATGACCTTGTCTCTGAGATTTATCACACCTTTGATATAGTGGGGAGCCTGGGGAAGCTCGCGAATAGGCATCATCCCGATGATCTCTTTTATCTTGAGGATATCGATACCGTATTCCTGGCTGCCCAGAGAGAAAGTAAGATACTTGCCCTCTTTGTTGAGCATTGACTTGGTAGCTGCCTCTTCATCTTCCTCCACACCTCTTCTCAAAAAATTCAGCACGATCTCGGGGGTATCGTTCAGTTTTGAAATCTGATTACCTTTTATACCCTCCTGGCAGGCAGCCTCCGCGTAACGCGTATCTACAAATTTTTCGAGATCTATAATGGTTCCAAGTCCCATTTTATCATGCATATAGCGCTGGATGGCATCCAGATCTTCTATGGGCGGAAACAAGTTATTGGTTTTTATTCCCTGAGCTTCTTTCAAAACGTTTTTTAATAAGGGAACCTTGAGGCCAAGTTTTTTATCGGGATCAAGAAAGGAGACTGCCACTTCGGCAGCCAGTTCCGGCTTTCTCCCTATAAATTCCCCGGCTTTTACCAATAAATCTGAAAATTCATAAGCAGCATCCGAGCAAGGTTCGAGAAAATCATCACGCATTGCAATCACACAACAGGGGTGGTTTTCCCATAATTCATTGGACAGAAACTGTAATTCTGCAATCCCGGTGGCAATTGCCTTTGTTCCCAGAGGTTCTGCAACCATGAAACCACAGGCATCCTGATTACCGCGAAGAAAATCAGGCATTTTTATAGGATCGACCACCTCAAATGTAACATCAAAATTTTCCTTGCCAACAGCACCTGCTCTGAGGCCCATCCTGGAAAAAAACATATGCGAAAGCATATGATGGATAGACATCTGGTGAGGGATAAAAAAAGATTTATTCCTGTAAAAATTATGGAAAGGTTCGTGATAATCCCCAAGGCGGTTACGCACGAATATACTGCCGCTCTTATGAGCAAGCATGGTCAGTTTGATCGGCGCGCCGAAACTGAACAAATCCATTGCAATAGGGGCAAGAACACAGGCTGCATCAACAGTACCTCTTTCAAGAGCCTGTTTCACAGGGTTCCATCCGGGCATTCTGTGATTTTCAAGCTCGAAATATTTCGGCGCAAAATCTCCTCTGTCGATCAGGTACTTCAACATTCCCACGATCAGATGATCAGTGATCTGGATATGTGCAACCTTGAGCTTGACCTTGCCCGATGCAGTTTTTTGAGGCTTTCTTTCCTGAATACTCAAAGGCTCTTCATGGATCTTGATGCCAAGGGCCTCATCGATCTTGCTTTTGAGTTCATCCGCATTGAAGGGCTTGGCCACGAAACTGCTCACGCCAGCATCAATAGCCTTCTGCTCCTGTTTCATATCACTCTGGCCAGTGGCCATTATGAACGGAATATTTTTGTGACTCTCACTATCACGGATCCATACCAGAATTTCGTATCCGTCCCTTTTTGGCATGTTCCAGTCACTGATGACCAAATCAATGTCGTTTTTTTCTTTCAGCCTCTCTACTGCTACAACACCGTCTTCAGCCTCAATAACATCATTGTACCCTAGTGAATTCAGCGTTTTTAGCTGAATCGTCCGCATAAGTGCAGAATCTTCCACAAGGAGTATTCTTATATCTTGAGGATCCACCGACATATGACTTCCTCCACGTTATTAAATAATGTACAAATGTTGAAAATAAACTTATTATCCGAAAAAATCAAGGATATTAAGAAAGCTTGTAAACAGAATTGTAATTTATCGGTTTTTCAAGCGGATATCATACTGTGAACAAACTTTTTTTCGGCCTTGTATACCTATTTTGATCGATTGTGGGAAGGAAAAAAGAAAGAGTTGATTTAAAAAATTGTCGATTCTGATATGCTTGATATTCGTCAATCAGATAAAAAGAAGCCGGGAGATGAAAGGTTAAATGGTAAAACATATTGAAAAAACAGGTGTATTTGAAGCACTCATAAGCAGGGTTGATACAGAAAATATCAGGGAGCATCTTGGATTCATAAAAACGCCATGCTATGAGAGTGTGCTTTTTAAAATAGCTTTTCCGGATGCTGATATAGCGAAAGAGCCTCCTCTTGGTCTTTATCAAAAACATTTTGTCCTTTTTCATATTCTTTACCTGCTGCAAAAAGAATATGAAGCCCAAAGTAAATATCTGCACATCCATTTCATGCGTATTTTTCTTGCTGATCTTCCTGAATCCGGGCATTGCAGATTTTATGAAGAATTAACCGGAAGTTTCTGTAACAGCCATCTTGATAATGACAGCATAAATTTTTGTACATTCCACATGGAAAAACATGGCGGAAACGAGATTGATCGGATTTCTGACAGATATTATTATCTCGATTGTGAAAATTTTTATCGACTTGATGAAAAAACGGCTACCGCTTTTTTGAACGGAACATGGGAACTGCTTGCCAATTATAATCAATTTGAAAAAAGTTTTTCTGTTTTGGGGATTGATAAAACTTTTGATATCAAGTTGATAAAAACGAAATTTCGGTATCTTGCCAAAAAATACCATCCAGATAAAGGGGAGAAATCTCATATCAGGTTCAATGAAATCAACCGGGCATACAGAGTGTTGTTAAAAATAATCCCTTTTGTTTCCACATCCTGATCTTTTGGGGCTTGCTTTAGGGTCGTGGATGAAATTAATTCCATAAGATTGCGCCGAATTTGGATCTGTTTTCAAGGCGCATTGATGGGTGAATACTTATTGTCTGTACCCATCAATGCAACGCAGAAAACAGATTCAAAGGCAAGCAAGGTTGTGGAATTTATTTCATCCACGGCCCTTATCTTATTTTTTAATGGCCAGCCCTTCAATTTTCTTTAATGTCTCTTTTGCTTCATCAAAAAGATAATTTCTTATCTCGTGATCCAGGGATTGAAACAAATTTGTATCTGAGCCAGGGAAAGTTTTTTTCAATTTATCCATAATTTCTTTGGATGTTATTGGATCGAAGTCTTCAAGAGCTCTGTTCAGATCCTGAATCAATATTTTTTGTGCTTCAATCAGGTCTTGTCGAATGTCATCTGATTCATATCCTGAAAAATCGGACTGCGGGCCTGTTTCAGCAGCAGATTTGTCAGATGCCTGATCCGTTAAAGAAATATTTTCAAGACTTTTTGTCAGTTTTATCGATGAATCGAAAACCGTATATAATTGTTTTTCCACCTGGTCAAGAGCGTCTGCCATTCTTTGACTGTCATTTTTCTGGCATATTTTTTCAAGCTGGACAGCGGCTTTGTAGAGATCAATGGCAGAGACATTACCGGATGCTCCTTTAAGAGAATGGGCATGGTTGGTTGCATTTGTAAAATCCATATTTTCCATGAAGCCACGAAATATCTGGCCAAAATTCTGGCGGCCTTCACAAAATTCTCTTAAAATATCAGCGTAAAGGTCAAGATCATCAGCAAAACGATTTTTTGCATCCTCAATATCAAGACCTGGAAAATCGAGATTTTCATCCTTTTTCGAAGTCTGGCCTGATACAGGATTCAACATCATGCCTGATATCTGTGTTATCGTTTGTCCCGGCATGCTGACATCCTGCATTCTTGTCTGCTTTGGAAATTTCAAAAATATCAGTTCCGCATAAGAGAAAATCATGGAAAGGGCATCTTCAGTGATAGCCAGTTTTTTAAATATATTATTAAAATCTTTGGTTTTGCAGGCTGATTTCAATTTTTTTGCAGCTCTGCTCAGATCAATGGCTGCAATATTATCCGCAGCTTTTTTCAAGGTATAGATTCTGTTATCGACCTCGACAAAATCTACGCTTTCAACAAGCTGCCTGATTTTATCTGAAAAATTTTCTTGAAGGGAACAAAACTCCTGGAGATTCTTCAGGTAAAGAGGCCATGAACCTCCAGTCCTTTCCACGCCCTGTTCAATATCAAGTCCAGGAAAATCGAAATTAGCCTTTTCCTGGCCTGCATTCGACAGTTCTTCATATTTTTCTGGATAACATGATACTTTGAGATTTCTTCTCAAAGCTGCGAACAACTCTTTTCTGTCAATAGGTTTTGCTACATAATCATCCATGCCAGCTTCAAGACATTTTTTTCGATCTCCAGACATGGCGTGGGCGGTCATAGCTATGATCGGCAGGCTCTTCATGCCGAGTTTTTCGCGAATAATGCTGGTTGCCTGAATACCATCCATTTCTGGCATCTGGACATCCATAAGAACAATATCATAATTTTCAGACTGCACGGATTCCAAAGCTTCGATCCCATTAAAAACTGTATCAACATTGATTCCGGCCATTTTGAAAATTTCCGTAGCCACACGCCGATTCACAGGGTGGTCTTCCACCAGAAGAAGATTTATACCTGAAAATTCTTCAGGGCAGGCCAGCCCTACATCTTTTTTCTGGAAAAGCCTCGAATGATAGCCAAACATTTCCATCATAGTGTCAAAAAGCAGGGATTGTTTGACTGGTTTGACCAGATAACTTTCGATACCGGCTTCTCTTGCCCGATGAATCTCGTTTTCTCCGCCAAAGGCAGTATTGATTATTACAGGAGGAGCGACAATTCGTGTATCGGCCTTTATTTTCATAGCTGCTGAGATTCCATCAAGACCAGGTAATTTGACATCCATTATTATAAGATCGAATGGTTTCTCATCCGGCTTACATTCTGCAACCAGGCTGTCATAAAGATCAAGAGCTTCTTCAGCGCTGTAAGCACTCTCCGGCTTACAGCCGAAAGACTCTAAAAATCGTATGAGTACCAGCTGGGCGGATGGATTATCTTCGACAACCAGAACTTTCATATTTTTGAAGTTTTCAGGAGTCATCTCTACTTCAGTTTCATCGTGTGCAACATTAAAAGGAGCCGTGAAATAAAAAGAAGTTCCTTTCCCTTCTTCACTTTCAAACCATATTTCACCGCCCATGACCTCGACGATTCTCTTACAGATTCCAAGGCCCAGCCCTGTACCGCCATATTTACGAGTCATGGAACCGTCCGCCTGGATAAATGCGTCAAAAAGACGGTTCCTATGTTGGGCAGGTATTCCAATTCCAGTATCCCGAACACAAAATTTGAGCTTGATTTTTTGATCACTGCCTGAAGAAACCTGTTCCAGTTCTTCATATTCGCCTTCTGTCGTTACCGAAATATGAATTTCACCACTTTCCGTGAATTTGAACGCGTTGGATACAAGGTTTACCAGAATCTGGCGCAGACGCAGGGGGTCAGCATTTAACCTCTGAGGAACGTCCTGTGCAATATCCACCACCATCTCGATCTCTTTCCGGGACATTTTTTCCAGAAACAGGTCTCCTATTTCCTCTATGACTTCCCGGATAAAAAAAGGTATGTTTTCGAATTCAAGCTTTCCTGCCTCGATTTTCGAGAAATCAAGAATATCGTTTATCAATTCCAGCAAAGATCGTGATGATGTCCTGACAATATTCAGATATTCCTGCTGCAATCTGTCCTTCTGCCTGCGAACATGCTGGCGTCTGTCTACTTTCCGCCGATCCCGTTTCCGCCGGTCCGGCCCTATGCTCAAGGCCAGATCGCACATACCTATAATTGCATTCATGGGTGTACGTATCTCATGGCTCATATTGGCCAGAAATTCACTCCTGGCACGAGCAGAATCTTCTGCTGCTGCCTTTGCCTGCTTTAATTCAGCGTTGGCCTCCTCAAGATCAGCCGTTCGCTGGGCAACACGATTTTCGAGTTCGCTCCTCGACCTGCACAGAGCTTCTTCTGCCCTTTTCTGAATGGTTATATCAGTGAGAATGCTGATGGTTCCAATTTCTTTTCCTATAGTAATGATAGCTGATGAAATCAGCATATCCGTGACATCACCATTTTTTCTGATAACCTGGGTTTCATAGCGGAAAGGTACAGGTTTTCCTTCGAGCCTGTTCCTGTGATATTTCTTGAGCAAGGGTTTGCCCATTTCAGTGTCAGGAAAAAAATCAAAGATACTCTTGGAATAGAATTCCTGCTCAGTATATCCGCTGAGTTCAATTAAAGTTTTGTTGGCAAACACTGGAAATTCATCTATTATCAATACGATTCCTTCATTGGAATTTTCCACCAGAATACGATATTTTTCTTCTGATTCCTTAAGAGCTTCAAGGGCTTTTTCACGCTGACGGCGCATGATATCAATTTTGTCGACAAGACCCAGAGATAGAAAAAATGCGGGCAAAAAAGAGCCGATATGGTGTCCCCATTCAAAAACCGCTGAATCAGGCAGCACTCCGAACAGTCTTGATACATAGGAGATGATGTTTACAAAAAAGAAACTCCATGAAAAAAGATAAAGAACAGCAGCTTTGCGTTCTGTTTTCAGGGATAAGACACCAGATGAAAACATTACAGAGCTTGCGAGAGGACCTGTAAGCAGGCAGAGTCTGCCTGCCAATGAATAATCTAACAGGACGGATATCGCCATTATACCAAAATAACAGATAATAAAAGTAAGAATGATTTTATCTGTTGTGGGTAAGTTGATTCTGGTATTGAGAAATGAACGGGTAAAAAGCAAGGCTCCGATTGTCATAACACATACAAAAAAAGGGAGAGAAATACTCGGCCATATGCCTGAGTCGGGCCATAGATATTGATGTGCAGTTCCAGACTTGCTTAAAAAAAATAAAGTGACACTGAAAATGAATATTATTAAATAAAGGTAGCTTTTTTCGCGTACGATTGCAAAAATTATGAGATTATATAAAAAGAGGGCGATCATTATACCGCAATAGATCCATAAAAAAGGAGTCTCTTCTGTTTTTTTCTTTTCAAATGCCGAAAGAGACCAGGCATTTAAAACTATGGACAATGCCTGTGCTGATTCGATTTTGAAATATAATGTATATTCGCCGGAAGGCTGGTCAACCGGAAAAACAAATGTTCTGTAAGGTATGGGACGGGTAGCAAAGGGCAGGCTGTCGCCTGTCTTATAAATGGTAAATCCGTTTTGTGCGGGCAGGTAAAGGCTTAAATTGTCAATGCTCGGACAGTCTAATTCAAGATACCATAACCGGCGGCTTTCTGCTTGATTTTTCGTTTTTATGCGAAGCCACCATACACTTTTGCTGTATCCTATGAATTCGCTGTCTTTTTCAAGACAGGAAAAAAGAGATGCGGTGTCAGGCTCTGTAATTTGTTCAATATTAAAGGATCGATTTCGATCTTCCATATATTCGATATGGGAACCAATTTTTACAAAATTCAATCCATCGTTTATTACAAGGGGCGGACAGGCTCCGAAGCAGGCCGCAGCGAATAATACAAGCATGAGGGCCGTGGATAAAATAATTCCCACAACTTTGCTTGCCTTTGAAATTGAACGGAATTTAAGCTTCATTAATTGCCTCACATATTGGCTCATCGGTGCATGGTTGTCAGTTGCTTGCCGATTGTTGGATCAGTCGGCTTTATCAAGATCATAGAAATGAAAATCATCATGTAAATCAATCGTTTAAGTCTATAAGACTTGCCAGACAACGTCCTGCTGTGTCAAAATCATAAGCCATGATCGCTTTTTCCAGATTCAGAATTTTCTGCTCCGAATCGGTTGAGGCATATGCACTCTTTATTTTTTTGATACATGAAATTGATTCCACCGGGTCCATCTCTTTTATGCTTTCATGAAGCTTTGCAAGATTTTCTTCAAGATTTTTGCACTGAACAGTCGCGCAGGTTTTTTTGTGGCCTGTTTCGACATTAAGAAATTTTTCCAGCATGAATGAATCTGCCTTTACCTGTGCCAGTCCTGTTTCTACCCGCAGGATCAGAGCTGGAATGGATATATTGTCCTTTTTTCTTGCGGCTGTCTCCAAACTGGCAGCGGCCTGTTCGAGAATAATTGCAGAGATATTGCCTGCAGCTCCCCTCAGTCCGTGTATTAACCTCATTGCTTTATCAAACTCCAGATTTTCCACCAGTTCGCTGAACATACCTGAAAAGTCTTCATGAGCCTGGCAAAATTCCGTAACTATTTCATGGTAAGTAGCAAAATCACCAAGAATTCGCCCTAACCCCTGCCTGATGTCGAGCTGTAAAAACATCTCAGGATCAATCATGACAGGCAGTTTAAAGCTTTGATCAACATCAATAAAGGTTGAGTGTTGAGAGTTATTTTCTGTTTCAGGTATTTTGACACACCTTCTCAAGGTCGCGAACAGCTCCTTGCTGTCAATCGGTTTTGTGACATAGTCATCCATACCTGCTTCGATACATTTTACTCGATCCCCCGACATTGCATGTGCAGTCATTGCAATTATAGGAAGGTCTTCATTGATATCAAGATCATTTCGTATAATTTTAGTAGCTTGTATGCCATCCATTTCCGGCATCTGTACGTCCATAAGCACAACATCATAAACTGATTTTTCTTTTAATCTGCTGATAGCTTCAAGTCCGTTCCGGGCTATATCGACTGTGATACCGACAATATTGAGCAACTCCACAGCTACTCTGCGGTTGACTGGATGATCTTCCACAAGCAGCGCTCTCACACCTGTAAATCCCCTGAACAGGGAAAGCCTGCTTTCAGGCTTTTTAAATTCAGCTACTTTGTAACCGAATATTTTCATCATTTCATCGAATAAAAGACTTTGCTTGATGGGCCTTGTCAGAAAACCGTCAATGGGCATTTCTGACGAGCGGGCGATTTCCAGGTCTTTTCCAAATAAAGTATGAAGTATAACTGGAGGAACATGTTCAGGTTCAAACTCTTCCCTGATCGTTTCTAATACCTCGATTCCACTCATGTCCTGCAATCGGTCGGAAGTAATAATCAAGTCAAAGGATGATTTTTTCAAAATATTGAGAGCGTCTTCACCGCTTCGCACCAGTTCGACTGAACATCCCGCAGATTCGATAAACTTCCCTGTAGCAGTAAGAGCTGACAAATTTTTTCCAATAACAAGAATCTTTCGGCCTTTTAAGTTATCAGCTTTTTTCAATATCCATTCGTTTTGCTGGTCTATGGTCTCGAATTTTGCCGTAAAAGAAAAATCACTTCCTTTGCCCACCTGGCTTTCTACCTTGATTTCTCCTTCCATCATCCGGATAATCCGCCTGGTTATGGCAAGCCCTAGACCTGTGCCGCCGTATTTTCGTGCAAAAGAGTCATCAGCCTGGGTAAATGCATCAAAAAGTTTTTCCTGTGCTTCTTTTCCAATACCAATACCCGTATCTTTGACATGAAAAAGAAGTTCCGACAGTCGATCTGAATCATCATCTGGATCATCATTTGAATCATCATCTGGATCATCATTTGAATCATCATCTGGATCATTATCATCGTCATGATGTGTATTGCTTTGAACAGAAATCGTTATTTCACCTTTTTCGGTAAATTTGAAAGCATTGGAAACGAGGTTTACCAGAGCCTGACGAAGTCGCATTGGGTCTCCTGTCAGCTTTGCTGGGATATCAAAGTCAATATCAACAATCATTTCTATCTCTTTTTCCGACAAATTTTCATAAAAAAGATTGATGACATCTTCAAGAACTTCACGGGGAGAAAAAGAAATTTTCTCAAATTCGAGTCTGTTTGCCTCTATTTTGGAAAAATCGAGAATATCATTGAGCAGACCAAGCAAAGATCGGGCAGAGGATCTGATTACATCAAGATATTCGACAGTTCGACGATCCATCTGCCTCTGGTTGTGGATTTTTTGCTCCAGAACAGAGTTGGTTTCAAACTGACCTGCATAATTTCCTTTGTTCAAGGCAAGATCGCACATGCCGATAATAGCATTCATGGGTGTCCGGATTTCATGGCTCATATCAGCAAGAAAGCGACTCCTGATATTGGCCGAGGATTCTGTCGCATCTTTGGCAATTCTCAATTTCTCATTGGCTCTTTCCAGTTCAATCGTTCTGTTCGCAACTCTCTGTTCCAACTCTACCCTTGATTTTTCGATATCCGCCTGCATGATTTTGAGTTTGTCAGCAATTCCCAGAGAAAGAAATAGAACCAGGAACATGGTTCCTGTTTGCTGGCTCCATTCCATGATCAGGTTGTCAGGAAAAATACCTGTCACTCTGAAGGCAAGCAGAAGAGTTCCAATAATGAAAAAACACCAGGAAATCATGTAAAAAAAAGCTGGTCTGTGTCCTTTCAATAATGCCTCTATACCGCTGAAAATCATGACAATACCTGCCATGACGGAAAAGAAAACTGCCATGCGAGCGGCGTTGTAATAATTTAGAATGAAAACGGAGGCTGCTCCTGCTATACAAATATATAAAAGGACTTTTATAATTCTGTCCATGCACTTCATAATTTTTGTAGTATTTAAAAATTCTCTTGTAAACCCGAGTCCGAACCCTGTGGTCAGGAAAATGAACAGGGGATTGGCCTTTGTGTTCCACCATATGGATTCCGGCCACAGGCATTGATATGCCAACCCGTTCTGAGTAGCGGAAAAAAGAGATCCGCTGATCATGAATAACACAAGATACAGGTATGAGTGTTCCCTTACGGAAAGAAAAATAAACAAGTTATAAATTACAAATGCGCTTATCACAGCATAATAACTTGAAAGTAAAAGGTATTCATGCTCTTTTTTCTTTGCGAAATCATCAATAGACCATGCTTTCAACCTGGCCACGATGGAACCTTCCGACCGGATATTTACATAATATGTATGGGAACCAGGAGAAGTTTCAATCGGAAACACGAAATTGCGGTATTTTACAGGTCTCCTGTCAAAAATAAAATTATCCCCTGTTTTTAAAACTTTGTACCCATTTTTTTCCGGAAGATATAAAGCCAGGTAATCCGTAGGTGCATAATCAAATTCAAGATACCAGACTTGTGGAAAATTTTCAGGATTGTTAACTGTAAATCGCAACCAGTGACAGGCTCTGGAATATCCCATATTCAGGCGTTTGAAATGAGCATTGGCAAAATGAGACTCATATTCAGCACTTTTTATATCATTAATTGAAAGCGTTGATGTCCTGTCAGAATAATGCTCGATATATTGATCGAGCCTCTGCCCGGAAAAATCGTTTTCAAGAATTAAAGCTCCGGTCTGTGCCAGAGGCGCTGTTATTAACGCCCATGAGAAAATAAACACCAGAATTGAAAGACGAGTATAAGGAGATTTATTTATATTTTTTTTTATAGCGGGCAGCATAATTTTTTAACCATTATCAGCGGGTATCTCGATTGACTTTACCACCCGCAATAGAAGTTGTCTTGCTTCATCAAACTGGTATGTATCGATATGATCGGCCAGATCCGTTATCGGATCTCCGTTAATTTTTCCC